>JAGBSQ010000150.1 GCA_017631775.1 Clostridia bacterium
ATCACCTCTCCTTTCTTGCAATATGCGGGTGAACGGCAAGCTTGCCGTTCACCCGCATATTGCAAGAAAGGAGAGGTGATAAAATGAAAACGAAAACCGAAGAAATGTATGCAAAAATGAACCCGTGGCGACTGTTTTTTGTAATTGCCGCTCCCGGAATGATCAGTATGTTTGCAATGTCGGTATACAGTATTTTTGAAGGCATTTTCATCGGTCAAACCCTCGGCGAAGGCGCATTTGCAGCAGTCAACATTGCAATGCCTTTGGTTATGATCAATTTCTCTCTTGCCGATCTGATCGGCGTAGGTGCCTCGGCACCAATTTCGATCGCTCTTGGCAAAGAGGATTACAAAACGGCAAACAACGTCTTCTCTTGCGCGGTCATCCTCAACTTTTTGGCATCTACCCTCATGGGTGCCATCATGTTCTTTGCCGCCGTTCCCCTCTCTCGCATGATGGGAGCAGATGACGTTCTCTTGGAGACGTCTGTTCGTTATTTGCGCACCTTTGCGCTTTGCGGACCCATTACCACCATCTTTTTTGCAATGGACAATTACCTGCGCATTTGCGGACACGTAAAAACCAGCATGTTTATTAACATTGGTTGCAACGTGGGTACGCTTGGATTTTTGACACTGTTTTTGATCGTGCTCAAAATGGACGTTGTCGGCTCGGCACTTGCCACCTGCATCTCTATGTGTGCCTGCGCCGTTATTTGTCTTGTTCCCTTTTTGCGCAACAAGCAGCTGCTCAAATTTGCAAAGCCAAAGTTTAGCTTTGCACTCTTTAGGCAAATTGCGGCGTGCGGCTCCCCCGTATTCCTGAACAATATTTCGGGGCGTGTGACCTCTATTTTGATGAACATCTCCCTGATGACCCTTGGCGTAAAGCTGCTTGGTGAGGGCGGCGGACAGACCGCCGTTGCCGTTTATGCGGTGCTGATGTATGCCAGCGACCTTTGCTGGCCCCTCCTTTACGGCATTGCAGATTCCCTTTCCCCTGCGCTCGGCTTCAACTGGGGCGCCAAAAATTACAACCGCGTAAAGCGCATTGTCAAGTGCGCGTATATCGGGACCGCGATTATTGGTTTGGTCTCCACGTCCTTCCTCTTCCTCTTCCCCGACCTTATCGCATCTTGGTTCGTCAACCCCGAAGAGACACGTTTGCTTGAAATTTCAACACACGCCATTCGTCTTTTCTGCTTCTCCTACCTCTTCCGCTGGTTTGGCGTCACAACGCAAAGCTACTTTAGCGCCATCGAAAAACCGCTGCAAGCAACCGTCATTTCGGTTGCCACGGCATTCGTCTTCCCCATCGTTCTCCTCGGCGCTCTTTGGAGCTTTGGCCTTGACGGCATTTGGTTCAACTTTGTTGGCGTTAACGCGCTTGCCATGGTACTCTCGGTTTTGCTTTTGATGGGATTGATGAAAGAGATCGACAAAAAAGAAAAAGAGATTGAAAATGCAGAACAACCTATCACAGAGAACGCATCCTAAAACTCTCATACACAAAAACGCTCCCGACCAAGGTCGGGAGCGTTTGTTTTTATTTATTCATCCTTCCATTCCTCAACAGGCTTGTCGGCATATTTCTTTTTGAATATGCGACGGCGGAAGAGGAAGATTGTGTAAACCAACCACAAAACAAAGAAGATTGCACAAGCAATAATCGCGTTTGTCAAGGTTTTGCCTGCAAAGCCCAACAACAGGAGCAGAGGTGCGATCATGACCATTGCGGGGAAGTTGGAAAGAATGTAAAGGCTAGAGGTAGGTGTGCGCAAATTGGGGTCGATTTCCTTCATCAAAATCATACCGTTGGAGGCAGTACCCGTCAAGGTTCCGTAGCTCATCAAGAACATTTCGTGTTCAAATCCCGGGAAGCACTCCTTGGTCGCCTTGCGAATGTAAGCATATGTAAGAACTGCACCCAAAACGCTCAAAATAACGATGGGAAGAATGTAATTCTTAATATCGTTGATCTCAATAGCCGCAACACCTGCAACGATCATAATGTCGAATGCAAAACCGGAAATGCGGTCCATTTGATAGTTGTTGATGTACTCGCGGTGCATCAGTCGGCTCTTGCGCAAATTCTTTACTATAAACTTGATCAGCATTGCCGCAAGAGATGCCCACAAGAAGTTAAAGCCCCAAGCGATGCTGTTGGTAAAGTCGGAAAGAATGCCCAAAAGGCACATAAAGCCAAAGGAAAGCGCATAAGCGAGCGCTACAAAACCTGCTTGCAGGGTAAACTTGTCAACAGATTCGTTATCGGGAATTTCCTCAACGCCCTCTTCGGTTTGGGGCGCGGTTTGAGGCTCAGGCTTATCGTCACGTACTTTGAGGTTGCCCTTGCCCTTGTGAATGTTGATGTAAAAAATGCCGAATACAGATGCTACCACAAAACCGATAGAAGCAAGCGAGAGACCAAAGCTGCCATTGCCCGCAAACTGTGCCTCGGGAATGTTGGTAAAGTTAATATCCCAGCTGAGTGCATTGCCGGGGCCTTGACCAAAACCAAGGGGCAAAATCAAGCCGCAAATATAAGAAATGACCTGCTCGCCATAGCGAGTAATCAAAAACAGAACAATGGTAAGTCCAAGTCCCACAAAGGCTTGCAGCATGTAGGTACCGCCCTGCAATGCGCCAAACTCAAAAACCTGCGCTTTTTTGGTTTTGTGTGTGCCCTTTTCGTTTTTGAGCGACATAGCGGCAAAGCCGATGGCAAGGCAGTGATAGGTGATGACCTGCATCATGCGGTTATCGACCAAAGCAAAGCCCAACTGCTTGCTGATAACGTTGAATATCAGAAGCAAAGCACCGCCTAAAAGCGCGGAAGGAACAAGGCATTTGCGAAAGAGTGGGATCTTACGGCGCAGAGTATTGCCCACTAACAAAAAGATCATCAAAAGGCCAAACTGAACCAAAAATGCCCATACCTGACCGTAATTAGCAAGTGAAAAATTCCAATCCATAACTTTTCCTCCGTTTTGTTAAAATTTCTCTTGCCCACAGCGAGATGCGTATAGTATAGCAGATTTTGGGCAAAATGTCAAGCATTTTGTTCTTTTTTAAGGACGTGCACGACCTTGGAGAGCCAAATGCAAAACTTTTGCAAAAAGCTATTGCTTTTTGTCGAAAATTGTGATAGAATGGATGTGTATGCGCAAAACACAAATTTTTCCATCAAAAGGAGACATTTTTATGATGCAAACGATGAAACGCACATTGGCGTGGCTTTTGGTACTGGTTATGCTCGTAGCCACGGTCCCTGCGCTTATCCTCCATGCAGATGCCGCCGGCAACGTTGATTATGTTTACAGCGGCAAGTACATTTACAACTGGGGTACCCGTGGCACAGTTGCTACCTTCCTCTCCCCCAATGCAGAGGAATTCTACGAGGATAACAACACGTCCTATAACGAGTTGTCTTCTCTTTCGGGCGGCACAGGAAAATCCGATGCTCCCAAAAGTGCACTCTATCGTGAGCTGCAGGACTTGATGAAGAGCAATCACAGTTATATCAACGCGTACAAAGAAAATAACAATTTGCTCAAATATACCGACTGTCAGAACGGCGGCGGCAAGATCTCCTCTTTCTATTCCGGCACAAGCATCGGCCCGGGTTGGGGTGAAGGCGGCAGCTGGAACAAAGAGCATACATGGCCCGACAGTAAGGGACTTGGTGGCAATGACGAAGATGACGTCATGATGATCCGTCCCACCTCCACAAGTGAAAACTCTTCCCGTGGCAATACTGCCTACGGTCAAAGCAGTGGCTACTATCACCCCAATAACGAGTCGAACGGCAAATATGATTTGCGCGGTGACGTAGCACGTATCTTCTTGTATGTTTACGTTCGTTGGGGCAATACCGGCAGCTACGCTTGGGGCAAATCCGGCGTAATGGAAAGCGTTGAGGTTCTGCTTGAGTGGATGGAAGCTGACCCCGTTGACACTTGGGAGCTTGGACGAAACGACTCTGTTGAGTCCATTACCGGCACCCGCAACGTATTTGTTGACTACCCCGAGCTTGCATTCATCCTCTTTGGTGAAGAAGTTCCTGCAGGCATGCAAACTCCCTCCGGCGGAGCCGAGACTGACTGCGGCCATAACAACTTTGGTGCAGGCGTTGTAACCGCCCCCACCTGCTCTGCAAAGGGCTACACCACCTACACCTGCAAGACCGCAGGATGCTCCTACAGCTACAAGGCTAACTTTGTTTCCGCAAAGGGTCACACCTTTGCAAACGGCACTTGCACAGTTTGTGGCGAGGCTGAACCCGCCGCTCCCGTAAAACCCACCTATGCAACCACCCCCGAGATTGGCAAGGCTTACAAGCTTGGTCTCTTCTCTATTTCAAAAGACGTTGAGTACTTCTTTACCGGTACCATGAGCGGCTACTACGGCGCAACCGATACCGCTATTGAAAAAGGCATTGACGTATACGTTGAACAAGCAAGCGGCGGCTATTATCTCCACTTCAAAAATGCTTCCGGCAAAAAGCAATACATCAATTTGGTAGTCAGCGGCACGCACCGCAACTTTACCTTTGCCGATACCGCTACCTCGGTATTCACTTGGGACACAACCAAGTACACCTTTAAGACCACCGTTGAAAATGAGATCTGCTACATCGGCACTTATGGCGATTACGTTACCATGGGTGTTCTGCAAACCTCCAAGCTTGGTGCAAATGACTATTATGCGCGTTTGTATATGGCAAACGGCACCTCCTCGGATACGCCTACCGATACTCCCCCCGTTACTCCCAATCCTTCTACCTGTCAGCACAGTTACAAAACGACCGTGATTGCCCCCACCTGCACCGCAGGCGGCTTTACCACCTATGTTTGCACCTTGTGTGCTCACAGCTACGTTGGCGACAAGACCGCCGCTAAGAGCCACAGCTATACAAACGGCACTTGTGTCAATTGCGGTGCTACGCAGTCTGCCCCCGGAACCGCAACGCAAGCAACGATCAGCTTTGACGATAAAGCAAACCGCACCGAATTCAGTGAAACCAAGCAGGTTTGGGTACAAAACGGCATTACCGTTACCAACGACAAGGCAAGTGCTACCAGCAACGTGGCAGATTACATCAATCCCGTTCGTTTTTACCAAGGCTCTAACGTTACGATCTCCTACCCCGGCATGACAAAGATCGAGATCAACTGCTCAGGTCTGGAAGCAAAATACGTTGATAGCTGGCTCAACACAACGGAAGCAACGGCAACCAAGAGCGGTGGCATTGTTACCATCGTTTTCAATGCGCCTACCAATTCCATTACCTTTACAAATCTTGCTAAACAATCCCGTGCGTATAGCATTACCGTATATACCGACGGCTCTCAATCAACTCCTTCCACTCCTCAAGCCTGCACGCACGCAAGCACCACAACAATAGGTGCTACCGAAGCGACCTGCACCACAAACGGATTTAGCGGACAAAAGGTTTGCACGCAGTGCAATACCATTCTTGACGAAGGCAAGGTCATTGAGGCGCTCGGACATACTGACGCAAACAACGATAAGATCTGCGACGTATGCGGCAAGCAAACGGGAAGCGCGTCTACCGCTCACGTTTATGGCGCATGGGTAGTTATCAGAACAGCTACCTGCACCGATGCAGGACTTGAACGCAGAGATTGCGACCATTGCTCCGAATACGAAACAAGAGACATTCCTGCCATCGGTCACACCGACCAGAACGGTGACAACACTTGCGACGTATGCGAGGAAAGCATTCACACCTGCGGCGAGGTAAGTCCCATTAAGGCGCTTATCAATGCCATTATCAACTTCTTCCGCAGGCTCTTCGGTCAACCCGAGCTCTGCCCTTGCGGAGAAACCTTTATTGAAAAGAAAAAATAATAAAGAAAATCAAAAAAGGATAAGAGGTGCTTCAATGAGATACTTACTTTACAATCCGCTCTCCGGAAAAGGATCGCAGGCGCAAAGAGATGCCGAATGCTATTCTACCGTAGCAAACCTCCCCACAAAAATTGTAGCCGTTACCGAAATTGAAAACTTGCGCACTTTTTACGATAACCTTGAAATTGGAGATGACGTTGTTCTTTTTGGCGGTGACGGAACTCTGAACAAAGCCGCAAATCTGTTGTGCGACAGTCCTCTGCAAAATGCTATTTATTACTATCCTTGTGGAACAGGCAACGATTTTGCAAGAGACGTTGAAATTACCAATCCGCAAGATTTGCTTTTGGTCAACGATTACATCAAAGACCTCCCCACCGTTACGGTAAACGAAAAGACCGCAAAATTCATCAACGGTGTAGGATACGGCATTGACGGCTATTGCTGTGAGGTTGGCGACGCACTCAAAGCGCAACACAAAATGCCCAATTATACTTCCATCGCTATTAAGGGTCTCTTGTTCCATTTCAAGCCGGTGAATGCAACCGTTACCGTTGACGGAGAAAAGTTCACCTTTAAAAAGGTTTGGATCGCACCCACAATGTTCGGTCGCTATTACGGCGGCGGAATGATGCCCACCCCTCTGCAAAACAGAAACAATGCCGACAAAAAGGTTTCTCTTATGGTATTCCACGGAACGAGCAAGCTCAAAACGCTGATGATCTTCCCCTCTCTCTTCAAGGGTGAACACGTAAAGCACACCGAGGCCATCACCATTTTGCAAGGCAAGAACGTAACCGTAGAATTCGACAGACCCACTCCCCTGCAAATCGACGGCGAAACCGTACTCAACGTAAGCAAATACACCGTAACGGTATAATTGCTTGAATAAAACAAAACGTGGACTAACAAAAGTTAGTCCACGTTTTTTGGTCGAAGTGACAGGACTCGAACCTGCAGCATCTAGCTCCCAAAGCTAGCGCGCTACCAATTGCGCCACACCTCGATTATTCAATTTTATTCTCGTCCTGACAGGACTCGGTCTCGCCTCGGCTCGGTCACCTCGCGGCTCTAACACGCCACCGGCGTGTTATTCACTCCCGCTCGGCCGTTCGTCAAACGCTCCGCGTTTTTCTCACTACCTGCAACATCTGCTCCCAAAGCGCCTTGCTCGCAAGGCTTCGCGCATACCGTTTGCGCCACACCTCGATTATTCAATTTTATTCTCGTCCTGACAGGACTCGGTCTCGCCTCGGCTCGGTCACCTCGCGGCTCTAACACGCCACCGGCGTGTTATTCA
>JAGBSQ010000151.1 GCA_017631775.1 Clostridia bacterium
GCTCCTTTCTGCCGCCTGCGGTCTTGATACGGTTGATAATCCTGCGCATCGCGCGCTAGAGCGTCAGTATTTTATTCCCGCAATTCAAAAGCTTGACCCCTCGGTTTATGAAAACGATGCTTATGCAAAAACCGTTCATTTCCCAAGCGTGACACACGGCAAATGGGAGCTTTGTCAGCATTCCTATGCCCCCTATGAGCCGTTTGTAAGAACCCACCCTGTGCTGACAAAAGATTTGCGCGAAATTCCCCAGCTTGGTTATTTTGATGCAGAATTCTCCTTCCCTGCTATTTTGGAGAACGGAATTGAATGGATGACCATTACCCCCAACGAGGTTGAGACCATGCGCGAGCCGATTGCAAAATGTCGCGGTCGGGTGCTGACCCTGGGTCTTGGCCTTGGCTATTTTGCTTTTCATGCCTCGCAAAAAGAAGAGGTTGAGCGCGTTGTGGTTGTGGAACGCTCGCACGATGTGATTGACATCTTCAAGACCTATCTTTTGCCGCAGTTCCCAAATGCCGACAAGATTGAAATTGTGGAAGCCGATGCATTTTTATACATGGAAGAAAAAATGCCGCGCGGCAATTTTGACTATGTGTTTGCCGACCTGTGGCACGATGCCTCCGACGGTTTGGAAATGTATCGCAAGCTCAAAAAATATGAAATTCTCTCCCCAAAAACAGAGTTTGACTATTGGATAGAGCCATCTCTCCTCTCTCTCTTGCGACACATCATTTACCGCCGCATTATTGACGAAAATGATCCCTTGCCTCTTGGCAACCTCACGCCCGAGACCGTTTTAACCGATGATTTTTTGAAAAAACTATAAAAAAGCACGCGGAGTTCAAAATGCAACTCCGCGTGTTTTTTTTATCTGTTTAAATTACTTCTTCTTTTTTGCTTGTGCCGCAAGGTCACGGTTGTGCTTATCCATAAGTGTTTGAATACGCTTAACGGGATTGAGCAAGGTGCTAATGGTTGCATCGTTGTTAAGAGTATCTACAAGATATGCTACGTATTTGCACATGTTAACCTCGGTGTACCACTCTTTGTCTGCGAGTTCGGGACGGCGGTAGATGAGGTTGGTGGTAAAGATGCGGTCGAATACGCCTTCTTGTGCCGCTTGGTCAAACTTATCGCAGCCCTCGGTAAACAGACCAAAGGTCGAGAAGCAGAATACGCGGTTAGCGCCCTTTTCCTTAAGCTGACGGCAAACGTCGATCATCGATTCGCCGGAGGCGATCATATCGTCAACAACGATTGCATCCTTGCCGTGCAGGTCGCGGCCGAGGTATTCGTGTGCCTCGATGGGGTTACGGCCGTTTACTACAACAGAGTAATTTCTTCTCTTGTAGAACATACCGATATCCAGGCCCAAAACGGAGCTATAGTACATGCAACGGGACATTGCGCCCTCGTCGGGAGAAATGATAACAAGGTTATCTTTATCAATTTTTACATCCGGAACGGCACGAACGAGCGCCTTGATCATTTGGTATGCAGGGCGAACGTTATCAAAGCCGGCAAGCGGAATTGCATTGTTAATGCGGGAATCGTGCGCATCGAAGGTGAGAATGTTAGAAACACCCATAGAAACAAGCTCTTGGAGCATCAAAGCACAGTCGAGGGACTCACGGCCGCTTCTCTTGTGTTGTCTGCCCTCGTAAAGCATGGGCATAATAACGGTCAGACTTCTTGCCTTGCCTTCGATTGCGGCGATGATGCGCTTGAGGTCAGCGTAGTGATCGTCGGGGCTCATCGGAACTTCCAAACCGTACATTTTGTAGGTAACGCCATAGTTGAATACGTCGCAAATGATGTAAACATCCTTGCCACGCATAGACTCATGCAGCATTCCCTTTGCTTCACCCGAGCCAAAGCGCGGGCAATCAGCTTTTGCCAAAAAGGTCTTGTCGTTGTCGCCGTGTCTGCGCCAGTCGCGAAGATAAAAATCTACCTGCTCGGTAAATGCCTCACAACCTCTCATTCCGATTACACAAAGTTCTCCAAATTGATTGTCCTTCATAGTAAGCCTCCGTTATTTTTATTTTTTGCATATGTTCCCCAATTCACGGTGGAGCCGCGCTGACAGGTGATTTTTCGTCAGTAAAGTTACAGTTTGCGGTGTTGCGATGTGCATCAGCAACAAAAAAGGACCGACATAAGACACAATGCCCTCCCCGGGTGTTTATGGCAGGGGCGGTGAGGATGCCGCGCACCTCGGCATTGCCGAAAGCTCCCTACGTGTCTATATCGATCAAAAAAGTGAAGTCTTCAATTCTGCGGTGGCTTTTTTTGATGGAGCGTTTTTGGTCGCCAAAAGAGCCGACGATTCTGCGATTGCAGGAAACGCCGATGCCAATTGCCAACATAGTTTGCTCTACCATAAGAATCCACCCCCATTCTTGATGACTGCAAAATCATTATACCACAACTCGCACGCGAATGTATGAATTTTTTGTGAATGTATCGGGTTTGTTCGACATATTTTTAGATCTTTTGATCGACAAAAGAAAATTGCCCTGACCAAATTGAAAGTCAAGGCAATTTTACAATTAAAGAATTTGTTTCAAGTCTTCAATATCTTTATCGGTCGTTGACCAAGCGGTTGCAAAACGAACAACGGTATGATTTTGGTCATAAGGCTCCCAAATGCTGAATGCAACCTGCTCTTTGAGCTCCTTCATCTTCTCGTTTTCAAGAATGATAAACTGTTGATTGGTGGGAGATTGCATAAAGAATTTATAGCCTTTTTCCCTGAAAATCTTTTTCAGCTTTTCTGCCATATCGATGGCGTGTTTGCCGATTTCAAAATAAAGATCATTGGTAAACAGCGCATCAAACTGCACGCCAAGCAGTCTTCCCTTTGCCGTGAGCGCGCCGTGTTGCTTGATCATAGTAAAAAAGTGTGCGGGCGCGTTATTCTTGGTAAATACGATTGCTTCTCCGCAAAGGGCACCCATTTTGGTGCCGCCAATGTAGAAAATGTCGCAAAGCTCGGCAATTTCGGGGAGTGTCAGGTCGGTTTCATAACTGCAAAGGCCGTAACCGAGGCGCGCACCGTCCATATAGAGCGGAATATTATACGCGCGACAAACGTTTGAAATGGCTGTAAGTTCCTCTTTGGAATAGAGCGTGCCGTACTCGGTGGGATGAGAAATGTAGACCATACCCGGGAATACCATGTGATTAAAGCTATCGTCGGCATAAAAGGCCTTGATTTTTGCATCAAGCGTTGCGGCATCGATCTTTCCGTTTTTGTGCGGAACTGTGATAACCTTGTGCCCGGTTGCTTCAATTGCTCCTGCTTCGTGCAAAGCGATATGCCCTGTTTCGGCAGCGATAACGCCCTCAAAATCGCGCAGAACAGAGCCGATAACGGTGCGGTTGGTCTGTGTTCCGCCTGCAACGAAAAAGACCTCGGCATTGGGTGCCTCGCAAGCGGCTTTGATCTTCTCTTTTGCGCGAGCGCAGTATTTGTCATTGCCGTACCCGGGGAGAGGCTCGTAGTTGGTTTCAATCAGCGCCTCGAGCACCTTGGGATGCGCGCCTGTGATATAATCGCTTTCAAATGAGAGCATTGGAAGTTCCTCGTTTCGTTTGGTTTTCTACATTATAACACACATTTGCTTGCTTTTCAATAGGATATGAAGAATGACGAATAAAAAGGATAAATTTTTGCAACCTTTTTTGCAAAAACACTTGCTTTTTGCAAAGTTTTATGCTATAATAGTTGCGTTCGCAAGTTTGCGAAAACGAATATGGAAGCGTATCGAAGTGGTCATAACGGGACTGACTCGAAATCAGTTGTACCTCACGGTACCGTGGGTTCGAATCCCACCGCTTCCGCCAATGCAAGGCGCACCTTTGGGTGCGCCTTTTGCATTGGCGGAAGCGGTGGGTGAAAAATCTCGTGCGCGCATAGCGCGCTCGTGGCGAATTTGCGTTTTTGCTTGCAAAATGACGGCATTTTGACGTCAAGCAAATTTGCGCCTCGGTTGCGAGCAACCGAGGCTTGGTTCTGAATCCCACCGTTAAGATACACATTTGAAACGGCGAAAAAATCTCGCCGAAGGCAAAGATCCCACGCAGTTGGTTGACATTAGCATATATATGTGGTATAATCAAATAAAACAATGCAGAAAGGAGAAACACTGTGTTCAATAACGAAGATATCAAGTCCCAATTAAGTCGCATAGACGCTCTCTTTATATCAGAAAAATTCTTTTCAATGATGACTAAACAAAGTTGCGATTGCGATGAAATTATTATTCAAAACAATGATAACTACATCAAGCTCACAAGTAAACTGCTTGGTGAAGAAGATAGCTTTATTGATTTTGAGAAAACCAATTTTGAAGAAGCTCAAAAATACCCCTATGAAATTAACTTTGAGAAAGTTGATTTTGTCTTTGACAAAACTATTTCCCTTGAAAGTGGTGAAATCGATGGAATCCGCTTCAAAGGAAACGATGTGTTTCTTTTTGTTTTTGCTTCAGAATATAATCTTGTTTTGACAATGAGCAAATATGACCTTTTTGAGGAAATTCACATGGAGCTTCCACAAAAGGAAGCAACGCTTAACATTCTCAAGCGCAACCACAGCTAACGAGGGTTCGAATCCCTCTCTTTCAAAAGGAGCTAATTTTCAGCTCCTTTTATTTTTCTATTGAAATATTCGAAAATTTATGATATAATATATTTATCACTGGATTCGGTTTAGAGCATTGTGCTCAACTAGTGAACCGACAGGGGCAGGTGTACGATTGCGTTAGCGCAGTTCCGAATTACTGGCGCGCAATGACGGCCTGCTTTTTTCTTCCCTTTCATCCAATTACTTATTAACAAAAAAGCAGAAGAACCTCACGGTTCTCCTGCTTTTTCTTTATGTTTCAATTCAATTATCTCTTTTTGAGCATATCGAACAGGCCGTCGAAATCGTCGTCGTCTTCCTTAACGGCGGGTTTTACGGTCTTAACAACCTTCTTTACAACAGGTTGTGCGGGCTTTGCTTCAACGGGCTTCTCTACGGGAGCGGGAGCTGCTGCGGGAGCAGGTCTTGTGCTTCTGTAAGGAGAATTTTCGTTGGGTCTGAGGTTGCTGATGTTACGGGTTGCATCCTCGGGCTTCTTTTCAAAACCGGTTGCAACGATGGTAATTCTCATCTCGTCCTCGAGCTCTTCATCAAAGCCAACACCCCAAATGATGTTTGCATCGGGGCTTGCTTCTTGAGAAATGAGGGTGGATGCGAGGTCAACTTCTTCGAGACCAACATCGGGAGATACGGAAATGCTGATAAGGATACCCTTTGCACCCTTGATGGAAGTTTCGAGCAGCGGGCTGGAGATAGCTTCTTTTGCAGCTTCCTCTGCCTTCTCCATACCGGTAGAAGAACCTACGCCCATGTGTGCGTAGCCTGCATTTGCCATAACGCTGGTAACGTCGGCAAAGTCGAGGTTGATAAAGCTGGGAATGTTGATAAGACCCGAGATGCTTTGTACACCGCGACGGAGAACGTCATCGGCAATACCGAAAGCGTTGGAAAGGGTGAGCTTGTTGTTGGAAACTTGCTTCAGTCTTTCATTGGGGATTACGATGAGGGAGTCAACGTATTGAGCGAGCTCTGCAATACCTGCTTCTGCTTGCTCATATCTCTTTTTACCTTCAAATGCGAAAGGCTTGGTTACGATACCAACTGTAAGAATATCCATTTCTCTTGCAGCACGCGCAACAACAGGAGCAGCACCGGTTCCGGTTCCGCCGCCCATACCTGCGGTAATGAATACCATATCGGTACCCTCGAGAATTGCACGAATATCGTCAATGGACTCTTCAGCTGCACGCGCACCGATTTGGGGGTTAGCGCCCGCGCCAAAGCCCTTGGTAATCTTTTCACCAATGACGAGCTGACTGGGAGCCTCGGATTTGCGAAGAGCTTGACGGTCGGTGTTGACGGATACGAACTCTACGCCACGAATGTTGGTTACGATCATGCGGTTTACAGCGTTGTTTCCGCCGCCGCCTACGCCGATAACCTTAATATTGACGCCACATTCCAGGCTATCATCATGTTCAAATGTCATGGTTTTTTTCCTCCGAACTTTTACAAATCATTATTTTTGGCATTGTTACCCGTGTTCCGGGCACAAATTTACACTCTATATAATATAATACAATGTTTTTTTATATTTTTCAAGTCTTTTTTTGAATTTTTTTTAACTTTTTTCAATATTTTTTCAAAAAATGTCGTACTTTTGTCGTACTTTTTTAAAAATGGCTCAATCAAAGAGATTTTCGGCTCCGATTTGTCGGTAAATCGGCTTATTTGTGTTGGAAACGTCGATGACTGCATAGATGTTGTGGTCGGCGGGATTTTTGCGAAGCTCCTCATTTACGAGAGTGAGCTTGATATTCATGTCTTTGAGGTCTCCAATCTCCACGCGAGTGGTGTTTGCAAGAACGAAAGAGAGAGAAAAGCGTTCGCTAAAATCAATATAGGTGACACGCGACAAAAGTTGGCCTTCGGCAAGAAGATCCAAGAGGTCTGTCAGGTATGTGGGATCCAATTCTGCATTGGCAAATTGAAGCTTATACCCTACCTGCGACACGGCAAGCGCGGGAAGCTTGACACGCAGAAACGGGGAAAATGCCTCTTCCCCGTCTGTCTTCATCTCCAAGACGCGCAGGTCGCGGTCAAAGGAGAAATATTGGTTTTGATACGCGGTATACATTACGGTCGGTTTTTCGACAATCTCGATTTTAACCGTAAAGAACTGAATGCTGACATAAATATCACTTGCATAAGGATATGCCTCCATAATAGAGTTGCAAGCAGTTTGCATATCCCAGCCAAAAAGCTCGTCGCCTACGGCAATGCCTGCCATAGCGGCAACTTCGTCGTCATTGTAGTATTGGTTTCCCTCTACCACAATGTTATTGATTTTAAACATGGGAAGAATGAGCAAAACCAATGCGAGCACAACAATAACGGCACCCGATGCAAGCATGCCAAGCTCGATAAGACCCAAGGTTTTTGCATTGGGCTTTCTTCTTTTGGGTTGTCTTACGGGAGTTTGTACCTCATCCTCAGAAATTCGAATGCGGGTGGGGGTGTCGTTTTGGGTGTTCATAGCTTTGTCATCCTTTCGTGTTTGTCATTTGGCCGTCATGCGGACAATATCCTGCCAAATACGTTGGCAAGCATCCTCTCTTGCAAAAGATGCAATGTTTGCCTCTTGTTCGGCTCGGCGTGCATGAGATGCAAGAAGCTCGCAAACCGCTTTTTGAAGGCTTCCCTCCTTGAGTTCTGTTTCTCGAACCAAAATTGCGGCATTGGCATCTTGCAATGCCTTTGCATTTTTGTATTGGTGATCTTCGGAAACGTTGGGAGATGGAATAAGCACACATGCTTTTTTCATAAGTGCAAGCTCGGAAAGTGTCATTGCTCCCGCGCGAGCAATAACAACGTCAGCCGCCGCCATTTGCACGGGCATATCGTAAATGTAGGGGCGCAGAATGCAATTTTTGTATTGTGCAAGGCCTGCTTCCTCAAACAGCTTATTCGTATCGTCATAGTTCTTGTTCTTTCCACTGGCATGCAGATGGATAATGCTCTCGTCTTTGGCAACGACCTTTTTCATAAGATCGATGACTGCGCTGTTGACTTTTTCGGCTCCAAGACTGCCACCGAAGGAAAGGATTAGCTTTTGATCCTTGCTGATTCCAAGCTGTTCGCGTGCCGCTTCGCGATCAACGATCGAAAAGCCTTGCAGAAGTGGGTTGCCTACGCACTCTACCTTGGGACTGTTGTCAAACGCTGCGGCGCTTTCGGGAAAGTTGACCCAAATGCGGTCGACCTTGCTTTGCAAGCGGCGAACCGCAAGTCCGGGGAAAGCGTTGGACTCATGAAGCGCTGTGGGAATGCCCATTCTTGCCGCCGCAACCATGATCGGCCAGCAAGCATATCCACCCGTACCAATAACGATATCAGGCTTGAACTTTTTGATAATCGATACGGTAGAGGGCAAATACGGTGAGAGCGCCGCAAGCGCCAAAGCGGTCATGCGGTTAATTCCCTTTTTTCCTTGCAGAGCCGAGGACTTAACGTGATGGAGCTTATAGCCCGCACGCGGAACAAGCTCATCCTCTTTTCCTCCTGCAACGCCTACAAACTCAACAACCGAGCCGGGAGCGTTGCGCAAAACGGTTTCGGCAATGGCAAGTGCGGGGTTGATATGCCCTGCCGTGCCGCCACCTGTCAGTAATACTCTCATTTCAAATACCTCCTGCCGGGAATTGCCAAAGCATTGCGGTTCCCAAAACAAAAACGGCTGTCAGCAATGTGGGAATTGTAAACCAACGGCGGTCACCGTGAAAATACGGCAAAAAGCTAAAGATCAAAAAACTAAGTGCGGCAAGGCCCAAAACGGCAAATGCACAACCGATCAACACATCAAAGTTTTGTGCGGCAATGCTTCTGCCAAAAATCAGAATAAAGAGCAGAAACGCGGCGCCAATGCCCATGGATGTATATAAGGTTTTGAAAAATTGTTCGGTTCTGATCTTTTTCATGTTCTTTCTTCCTTTCCTGTTTTTAAATCTTTTTGTGCGATGCGTAGCGAGAGATGGAAAGAATGATACCAACCTCAAAAATCTGCAACATCAAAGAGGTACCGCCATAGCTGAAGAACGGCAACGAAATGCCCGTGTTGGGCATGGAATTTGTAACAACTGCGATATTTAAGATGACCTGCAAGGCAACCTTAAAGGTGAGTCCGTAAACGATGAGTGCGGAGCACTTATCGGGCGCGTGACGCGCAATGTGGAATCCGCGCCATACAAAGGCTACGAAAAGTCCAATGACGAGAATGGCTCCGATAAAGCCGAATTCCTCGCAAACAATGGTAAAGATAAAGTCGTTTTGCGGCTGTGAAACAAAGCCGTATTTTTGTTGGCTATTACCAAGTCCCTTTCCAAAGAGTCCGCCGGAGCCGATTGCCATAAGTCCTTGCAAGGTTTGCCATGCAGAACCGAGCGGGTCGGCTTCCTCAATGTTGAGCCAGGTATCTACGCGCGCAAACGCGTACGGGAAAAAGATGATGAGCAAGCACGCCGCAACGGCAATCAGGCCGCCCATCGAGGCGATCCATCTGATGCGTGTGCCGCCAAGGTACATTAGGCTGATGCCAAGCATACCAATGATGGCAAGTGCAGAAATGTGCTTTTCGAGCGCAACAAGTCCGCCCACACCCGCGATCATAAGTCCCGGGAAAAGAACGCCGTATTTAAAGTCACCGCCAAATTTGTGAGGCGAGAGGACCTTGGATTCGTGCGTTGTCATAAAACGTGCAAGGCTCAAAACAAGCGCAAGCTTTGCAAGCTCGGAGGGTTGCAGAGTGATGATCTTAAGGTCGATCCAACGGCGCGCGCCACTGTTGAGGTCGGTTCCCAAAGGGGTGAGAACCAAAAACAACAGAACGATAGAAATGCCGTAAAAGATATAACTGAAGTCATACCAAAATCTTGGTGTGCAAAGCTTTACCACAACAAAGGTAAAAGCAGTTGCCATCATCAAGAAAATCACGTGTCTTACGATAAAGTAGGTGGAGGTGTCATGATGCTGTTGCGCAAACACAAAGGATGCGCTGTAGATCATAACACAACCAAAAAGAACAAGTGCTACCGTGATGAGAAGGAACGGCACGTCTACACTTCCCTTTACGTTACCCGTTTGGTTGGTGTATTCGCTTGTTTGGGGTGCTTCAAGTCGAGGCAGCTTTTGCCAAAAGGAGCGCTTTGCCTGACTATTCGATTGTTGGTTCATAGCAAAGTTCTCCTTTCTTTTGTCATTGTCTTGTTAGAATGAAAGCAAGTGTGCAGAAAATAAGCTCAACGGTTGCAAAAACGAAAACGACCTTGTTTTCGCTCCATCCGCATTTTTCAAAGTGGTGATGGATGGGCGCCATTTTAAAAAGTCTTTTGCCGTGTGTGATCTTGAAATAAAAGATCTGCAGCATAGAGGAACGCAGCTCGATGATATAAACTGCGCAAACCAAAAATGCCCACAGAGGTTTTTGCATTTGGAAGAGCGAGCCCATAACACGGACACCGAGGAAGAGAGATCCTGTGTCTCCCATAAACACCTTTGCAGGGTGGAAGTTGTAAAGCAAAAAGCCGAGAGTTGCACCGATGATCGCGCCGCCTACAACGCTAAGTCCCATGTCCTTTGCAAAGAAAGCAAAGATGGCAAGGAAGATGCCGATAACGTAGGTGACCGAGGATGCAAGTCCGTCAATGCCGTCGGTAAAGTTTGCA
>JAGBSQ010000152.1 GCA_017631775.1 Clostridia bacterium
CAGGTCAGCTGGTTGCCTTCTTACGGTCCCGAAATGCGCGGCGGTACTGCAAGCTGCAGTGTAATCGTCAGCGACGAGCCCGTCGGCTCTCCCATTGTTTCCAATCCCGATATTCTCATTGCAATGAACCTGCCGTCTCTTGATAAGTTCGAATCGACAGTTGCCCCCGGTGGCATGATTTTTGCCGATTCCACTCTTATTGAGCGCAAGGTCACTCGCAATGACGTTCAAGTGTTTTATATTCCTGCAACTCAGCTTGCAAGTGACAACGGCATGCCCACACTTGCAAACATGATTATCGTTGGCAAAGTCCTCAAGGAAATTGGCGACTACAACGAAGAAAACATTACAACCGCACTCAAAAAGGTTATTTCCGCAAAGCGCGCAGATATGCTTGATATTAACCTCAAAGCAATGCGCATCGGTGCCGAAAACTGATGAATGAATGCAGAAAGGGACAGTATTATGTTGAATATTTCCATTACAAAATGTGATGCTCCCAAGGCAAAGCCGGATCCTTCTACCTTGGGTTTTGGTAAGATTTTTACCGACCATATGTTCATTGCCGATTATTCTCGCGAGAAGGGTTGGTACAATGCGCGCATCGTTCCGTTTGCAAATATTTCTCTCCATCCTGCATCTACCGTTCTGCACTATGGCTCCGAAATTTTTGAAGGCTTAAAGGCATATCGCCGTGCTGACGGAAAGGTTCAGCTTTTCCGTCCCTTGGAGAACATTCGCCGCATGAACAACTCCGCAGAGCGCCTTTGTTTGCCTCAAATGGCTGAGGAAGATATGCTCAAAGCACTGTTGACCTTTGTTGAGCTTGAGCAGGATTGGACACCTTCCGCCCCCGGAACCTCGCTTTATTTGCGCCCGTTCCTCTTTGGCAACGATGAAACTCTTGGTGTTCATGCAGTTCACAACGCAACCTTTGTCATCATTGCTTCTCCCGTAGGCAGTTACTATGCAGAGGGCATCAATCCCGTTCGCATTATGATTGAGGATGAGGATGTTCGCGCTGTTAGAGGCGGTACAGGTTATGCAAAATGCGGCGGTAACTATGCTGCAAGTAACCGCGCCGGCGAAAGAGCCGCACAAAAGGGTTACTCTCAAGTTTTGTGGCTTGACGGTGTTGAGCGCAAATACATTGAGGAAGTTGGTGCTATGAACGTTATGTTCAAAATCAACGGTGAGATCGTCACTCCTGCGCTTACCGGTTCCATTTTGCCCGGTATTACGCGTAAATCCTGCATCGAAGTTCTCAAAAATGAAGGCTACAAGGTCAGCGAGCGACTTTTGAGCATTGATGAGCTCTCCGAAGCGCTTGAAAACGGAACTCTTGAAGAGGCTTGGGGTTGTGGAACTGCCGCTGTTGTTTCTCCCATTGGTGAGCTCTGCTACAAGGGCAAAAAGTATCCCGTAAACGAGGGCAAGATCGGCACAGTAACACAACATCTCTATGATACGCTCACCGGTATTCAATGGGGCAAGATCGCGGACACCTACAACTGGACGTATCCCGTTGAAAAATAAAGAAGAAAATTTCAAAAAAACCTTGACAAACTCTTTTGTCATATGATATAATAAGGCATATTTTTGAAATGCGTTGAAGGAATTATTTTTTCTTACAAGCTTGTTTCAGAGAGACGGCGGGTGGTGCGAGCCGTTACAAGAAAAGAAAAAAGTCTCATTCCGGAGCAGGGGGGCTGAACTTTAGTAAGCAACCACGGCATGCACCGTTATCAGAGCATAGGACTTGTTAGAGTTCTTGAGGAGATCGATTTTAAATCGGTAACCGGGGTGGTACCGCGAATGAGAACATTCGTCCCCGAGGTGGATTATACGTCCGTCTCGGGGACTTTCTATTTATCGAGCGGATCGAATTGAGAGGAGATACACGACCATGAAAAGAATTAGAATTGCAGATGCTACACTTTGCCGTGCAGACAACACTTTTAGCTTTAAAGAAAAGATTGATATCGCACGTCAGCTTGAAAAGCTTGATTGCGACGTGATTGAGCTGCCCGAAATTCAAAATGTGCGCATCGATACGCTTCTCATCAAAACGATTTCGACGTTTGTAAAAAAGAGCACAATTTCGGTAGCGGCAGGAATGAGTGTTGAAAGCGTAGAAAATGCCGCAACAGCTCTTTGCGGCGCAAATCACTCTCGCATTCGCATCGAGTTGCCGGTATCTCCCGTTGGCATGGAGTACGTTTGCCACAAAAAGCCGGATAAGATGCAGGCTTGGGTAGAAAAAATCGTTGCTTTGGCAAAAGAGAAGTGCCAAAACGTTGAATTTTGCGCGCTTGACGCTTCTCGTGCAGAGGCCGCATTTTTGAGTGGCGTTATCAATGCCGCTATTATGGCCGGTGCAAATGAGGTAACGCTTTGCGACGATGCAGGAGAGATGCTCCCCGATGATTTTGCAAAATTTGTAAAGGAAATTGCAGATGCGGTTTCTGTTCCCGTAAGTGTTCGTTGCTCCAATCAAAACAGCATGGCATGCGCCAATGCCATTATGGCAGTTCGCGCAGGTGCCGCGGGTGTTAAGACCGCCGTTGGTGAAGCAGGCATTTCGTTAGAGAGCTTTGCCGCTATGGTAAAGAATTGCGGCAATCGCTACGGCTTTTATGCTGACGTTCGCTACACCGAGCTCGGCAGAACCGTAAAACAGATTGGTTGGGTGCTGAACAATGCAAAGAGCGCAAAGGGAAGTGTCACCTCTGCGGTATATGATGATCAACCCTTGCATTTGGATGCAAACGATGATAAGGATACCGTTGCAGTAGCTGTTGCAAAGCTTGGTTATGACCTCTCCGAAGAAGATAAAGCACGCGTATATGAGGAATTCTTGCGCGTAGCCGCTAAAAAGAAGGTAGGATCGAAGGAACTTGAAGCAATTGTTGCAAGTGTTGCTCTGCAGGTTCCGCCCACATACGAACTTGTTAACTATGTTGTAAACAGCGGTAATATCATTTCCACCA
>JAGBSQ010000153.1 GCA_017631775.1 Clostridia bacterium
AGGCGCAAGCCAAGGGAGACTCGTCAAGACCTTCGATGTCATCGACAAAGCAAGCCTTTTTGAGTTTTTCGGAGAGCGGAATACCAACAGCCGCCGATGTGGGACTGACGTGCTTGAACGAGGTAACTGCGGGGAGTTCCAGAGCCTCTTTCAATTCCTTAACAAGTTGCCAAGAGTTGAAAGCATCGAGGAAGTTGATGTATCCCGGTCTGCCGCACAAAATTTCGATGGGCAATTCACTTCCGTCCTGCATATAAATTTTTGCAGGCTTTTGATTGGGGTTACAGCCGTATTTGAGTTCAAATTCTTTCATTTCGCGTCACCTCATACGTTTTTATTTACAATTCTTGTTTCGCTCTCGCCGCTTGCAATGTCGATGTAGCGAACGAAGAGAGAAACCTTATTATCTTGGTTCAGGTTATTCCAAATCAGGTCGGTCAGAGTGTCGATATCCACGTCGGGAAGCTCCAAGGTCTTGGGCTCACCCTCATAGGACGGCAAGGGGTTGCCGTCACCGTTGTAGGTGTGAATGAATTTTGCTCTGCCGGCGATGGGGTTGGAGTAGGCGTATGTAAATCTTTCGCAGGAGCTATCGTCACCCTCGGCGCTCTTGAGAATGGACATGGCATAGTTCATGCCGTCCTTTTCAAGGCGGATAATGCCCGAAATACGAGGGGTGAAGTTGGGCTTATCATCCTCGAATTCACGTGTGCGGAGCGCTTGCTCAAAGGTCATTTGCTTGTCCATCAGGTCATAAATGGTGTCGGTTTGGTCGCCGTTGGTAACAATGGTCTTGTTGCCGAGCACACGTACGGGATAGTAAATGATGAGGTGCGGATCGGTCATTTTGGATTCGTCAAACGCCTTTGTGCGCATAGCGTCACCCTCTGCTACGAATACGCGGTTGCGGCTGTTTTCGCTTCTACCCATAATAAAGTAAGCGGTAATTGCCTTTTTGCCGTCGGCACTCTTGCCAATAATAATGCCTCTGCCGTGGTAAGCAAGGGAGTTCAGCTCATCTGCGATATTTACGATTTTCATACCCTTATTCTCCTTTCAGATAAACGCGGTTATCCTGAACTGTAATGCGGTCCTCGCAAAACAGCTTGACTGCGGCGGGAAGGATCTTCCACTCCGCTTCTTCCATAATTCTTTTTTGCAACGTTTCGGGGGTGTCGTCGTCCCTCACCTCTACTGCCTTTTGCAGCACGATGGGGCCTGCATCGCACTCGGGGGTAACAATGTGAACGGTGGCTCCCGAAACCTTAACACCCTTTTCGAGTGCCGCCTCGTGAACGTGCAAGCCGTAGTATCCCTTGCCGCAAAATGACGGAATGAGCGCCGGATGAACGTTTAAGATGCGATTGGGAAACGCGTTGTAAACTTGCTCGTCGATGATGGTCAAAAAGCCTGCGAGCACAACGAGGTCTGCCTCTGCCGCTATGAGCGCATCGGTAAGCGCCTTTGAATACGCGGCAATGCTTTCATAGTCGCTTCTTGCAAGTACAAGAGAGTCAATGCCGTGATTTTTGGCACGCTCAAGAGCGTAAACGCCCGGTTTGGATGCGATTACAAGTGTAATTTTTCCACATCCAAGCTCGCCGCGCTCACCTGCATCGATAAGAGCCTGCAAATTGGTGCCGCCGCCCGAAACGAGCACGGCAATTTTTTTAGTTTGTTCTTTCATTACAGCAATACCACCCCGTCGTCACCCTTGACGATCTCGCCAATGACGTATGCGTCCTCGCCGTTTGCCGTAAGGATTTCAA
The DNA here is from genome assembly GCA_017631775.1 of Clostridia bacterium. The sequence goes on from JAGBSQ010000153.1 coordinate 1,770, forward strand.
GCGCGGTCTCTACCTCATCAGCAGGAACGACCACGCTCATACCAACGCCCATGTTGTAGGTGTTGTACATATCGCGCTCGGGAATGTTGCCGGTTTTTGCAATGAGGTCGAAGATGGGCAGAACCTTGACTGCGGACTTTTCAATTTTTGCGGTCAACCCACGGGGGATAGAGCGCGGAATGTTCTCGTAAAATCCGCCGCCGGTGATGTGGCTGATGCCCTTTACGTTTACTTTTTCGAGAAGAGCGAGAATGCTCTTAACATAAATGCGGGTGGGGGTGAGGAGCGTTTCGGCAATGGTCTTGCCGCCAAGCGCCTCGCAAGCCTGATAAAGCTTGGGGTTGTTGTTATCAATATCAAACACCTTGCGAACGAGGGAGAAGCCGTTGGAGTGAACGCCGCTGGATGCCAGCGCGATTACAACGTCACCTTCCTCCATTTTGGTGTTGTCAAGAATTTTCTTTTTGTCAACGATGCCTACTGCAAAGCCTGCAAGGTCGTAGTCCTCAAGGGGCATCAGTCCGGGATGCTCTGCGGTCTCGCCGCCGATGAGTGCCGCTCCGGATTGTACACAACCCTCGGCAACACCGCCAACAATGGCGGCGATCTTTTCGGGGTAGTTCTTGCCGCAGGCAATATAGTCAAGGAAGAACAAGGGGCGTGCGCCACAGCAAATGATATCGTTGACACACATTGCAACGGCATCAATGCCGATGGTATCGTGCTTATCGAGGAGGATTGCCATTTTAACCTTGGTTCCGCAACCGTCGGTGCCGGAAACGAGAACGGGCTCCTCAATGCCTGCCATATTCAAGCCAAAGCAGCCGCCAAAGCCGCCAACGTCATCAAGACATCCTTCGTTTTTGGTGCGCGCGATGTGCTTTTTCATCAGTTCAACAGCCTTGTAACCGGCGGTGATATCTACGCCTGCTGCAGCGTAGCTTTCAGATTTCGAATTGTTATGCATATCCTTTATTCCTTTCCGTTCCAGCAGTAAGTGCAAAGCTTGCAGGGTTCGATTCCAATTGCTTTGATAACGCCGTCAAGCGTTTGGAACTCCACGGAATCGAAATGGAGTTTTTCGCAAATAGATGCGCGCAGCTTTTTGCCGCGTTCGGTATTCGCATCGCTGTATTCCTCAAGGTGTGCAAATCCTTCCTCGCCCTCCAGCTCCATTACGATGCGGCGAGCCAAAAGCTCCATCTCACTTGTAGCACGGGAGAAGTTAAGATATTTGCAGCTGTACATAATGGGCGGGCAGGCCGAACGCATATGAATGGCACGCGCGCCGTTTTGCGAGAGGAAATCAACCGTCTCTTTGAGCTGTGTGCCGCGTACGATGGAGTCATCAACAAACAAAAGGTTCTTGTCCTTGATAAGCTCGTGCACTGGGATTTGCTTCATTTTTGCCACCTTTTTGCGGTCTGCTTGGCTGTTGGGCATAAAGCTGCGCGACCAAGTGGGCGTATATTTGATGTAGGGGCGTGCAAACGGAATATTGCTCTCGTTTGCATAACCGATGGCGTGAGGCGTGCCCGAATCCGGAACACCGCAAACGTAATCGATGCCCTCGTTATTTCCAAGCAGTGCATCGTTTTGCGCCATAATGCGGCCGTTTTGGTAACGCATCACCTCAACGTTGACCCCTTCATAGGTGGAGTTGGGAAAGCCGTAATAAGACCACAGGAAGGAGCAAATGCGCATCTCCTTGCGAGGGGGAGAAAGCTCGGTAATGCCGTCGGCAGAAATCTCTACGATTTCACCGGGGCCAAGCTCGCGCTCATCGTCATAGCCAAGCTTTTTGTAGGCAAAGGACTCAAAGGTAACACAGTAGCCGTCCTCTCTTTTACCCACCAAAATAGGCGTGCGGCCCATGCGGTCGCGAGAAGCAATGATGCTGCCGCCGTCGCGCAGAATGAGAATGGAAGCCGAGCCCTCGATAACCTCTTGCGCAAAGAGCAAGCCTTGGCAAAAGCTTTCCTTTTGGTCGATGAGTGCAGCCACCAGCTCTGTGCCGTTGACCTTGCCGCCGGTCATGGCGTTAAAGTGTCCGCCACTTTCCGAAAGATATTTATGAATGAGCTCCTCGGCGTTGTTGATAACACCGATTACACAAATGGCATATTTGCCCAAATTGGAACAGATGAGAAGAGGTTGAGGGTCGCTATCGCTGATGCAGCCGATTGCCGCTGTTCCCTTCATCTCGTCAAAAATGTGCTCAAAACGTGTACGGAAGGGAGAGTTGGAGATGTTGTGGATCTCTCTCTGCAATCCGATTTCAAAGTCATATGCGGCCATGCCGGCACGCTTGGTTCCTAAATGCGAGTGGTAGTCTGTGCCAAAGAACACATCGGAAATTGCATCTCCGTGGTTAACCGCTCCAAAAAATCCGCCCATTTGTCTGTCTCCTTGTTCTTGATGGTTGGTTTGAAAACTTACTTGTTAAATTCTGCGGCGATTTCCGCATCCTTTGCAAGAACCGCTTTGGCATCTGCCGCGCGCTTATCGATGAGCCTTTGCGAAAGAGCCTCATCGGAAAGTGCCAAAATTTGTGCCGCAAGAAGTGCCGCATTGCCTGCACCGTCAATTGCAACGGTTGCTACGGGAATGCCGGTGGGCATTTGCACGGTGGCAAGGAGCGCATCCATACCGTCAAGCTGTGCCGATTTGCAGGGAATGCCGATAACGGGCAACGTGGTGTTTGCCGCAACAGCACCTGCCAAATGTGCCGCCATGCCTGCCGCGGCAATGATTACGCCAAAGCCGTTTTCGCGTGCAGATGCGGTAAACTGTGCAGCCTCACGGGGAGTGCGGTGTGCCGAATAAACGTGCACCTCATAGGGGATCTCCAAAGAGGCAAGCATATCGATGGCTTTGCGTACGATGGGAAGGTCGCTTGCACTTCCCATAATGATGACTACTTTTTTCATGCAGATGTTCTCCTTATCTGTTTTTGTAGAAAAATACAAAAGGGCGCACTACCCCAAGAGAGGTTCGTGCGCCCAGACGGTCGGCTTTAAAAGATTTCTGTTCCACTGTGGTATCCCACATTTATCCGTCAGTCGCAGAAATCTCGTCAATATGTATATATTATAACACGCGCGCACGTCTTTGTCAAGTAAATGTCAAGTAAAAAAATATTGTAATTTGGATATCATCTCTATACATTTGTCACAAACAGCTCCCTAAATTTTGAGATTTTTGAAGAGATAGATCGGTTTTGTATGAACTTTTTGTAAACACTTGAAAAACCTCTTGACTTTAGTGTGATAAAGTGGTAAAATGCCGGTATCAACAAAATTGGAGGATTTTGAAATGCCTGATATTCGTTCAAAATCAATAGATCGCCTGTTTGAAGTTATTATGAGCCTTGAGAGCGTTGAGGATTGTTATAGCTTTTTTGAGGACGTTTGCACCATTAAAGAGCTCAATGATATGGCACAACGCTTGGATGCCGCTTTTATGCTTGACAAGGGCGCAAACTACCAAACCATTTCGCAGGAGATTGGCATTAGCACCGCCACCATCAGCCGTGTGAGCAAGTGCCTCAAATACGGCACCGGCTACCGCCAAGCCATTGACAAGAGCAAGGAGAGCGCACAATGAACCAAGAAAGACAAGCCCTGCTCGATTTGCGCCGTCTCTATGGCAAATTTGGATATACGCAATACAAAATGAGCAAATTTGAGGAGTATGACCTCTACGTGCGCAACAAGAGCTTTTTGGTATCCGACAGCGTCATCACCTTCACCGATACCAACGGCAAGCTCATGGCGCTCAAGCCGGACGTTACCCTCTCGATTGTAAAAAACAGCCGCGACGTTCCGGGATACGTGCAAAAGCTCTACTATGACGAGCACGTCTACCGTATTTCTGACAAGACCTCCGCCTTTCAGGAAATTCCGCAGGTTGGTCTTGAGTGCCTTGGCGACATTGACGACTACTGCATCGCAGAGGTCCTCACGCTTGCCGCACAAAGCCTTGCTGTTTTTGATAAGGACTATATTCTCGATATCTCCAACCTTGGCATTCTTTCCCTGGTGCTTGACCGCATCGGCATTTCCGAGGTCGGTCGCATCGCGCTGATTGAGTGCATTGCAAAAAAGGATATTCACGATGCCGAGCGCATTTGCCGCGAAGAAGGCATCGCCCCCGAAAAAGCAGCTCTCCTCTCTCGCTTGGAGGCCTGCAGCGGTCGCGTTGACACCGCACTTTCGGGTCTCTATTCCCTCTTTGACGATGCTGAATGGAAAACCGTTGTAGCGCGCTTTGACAACATTTTGGCGCTCCTACCCTGCGAGAACATTCGCATTGATTTTTCGGTCATTAACGATATGAATTACTACAACGGTATCGTTTTTCAAGGCTTTGTACCCACCATTCCCACCGACGTCCTCTCGGGCGGTCAGTACGACAATTTGATGGCGCGCATGGAGAAAAAGTCGGGAGCCATCGGCTTTGCGCTTTACCTCGACCGCCTCGAATCTCTTGTTTCTCCTCGCAAGGAGTTCGACGTAGATGCGCTCCTTCTTTATGACGAAAACAACACACCTGCCGAAATTCTTGCAGCCGTTAAAAAGCTGACGGATGAAGGCCTTTGCGTTCTCGCACAAAAATCGGTACCCGAAAGACTTTGGTACCGTCAACTCCTCAAACTGACAGAAAGCGGGGTAGAGACCATTGAAACAAATGCTTAACGTTGCCCTGCCGAAGGGAAGACTTGGCGAGCGTGTTTACGCCATGTTCGAAGCCGCAGGTTACCCCTGCCCCTCTATTCGCGAAAACAACCGTAAGTTGATTTTTGAAAACCCCGAATGCGGCGTTCGTTACTTTTGGGTAAAACCCTCGGACGTTAGCATTTACGTTGAGCGCGGTGCCGCCGACATTGGTGTGGCGGGCAAGGATATTCTTTTGGAATACGCCCCCGACGTATATGAGCTTTTGGATATGCAGACCGGCAAATGCCGCATGGCGGTTGCCGCCCCCAAGGGTTTTCGCGATGACACCAGCCGCGCCTTACGCGTTGCTACAAAATTCAGCAAAATCGCGCGCGACTATTACGCTTCTCGCAGTCGCGAGATCGACATCATTCACCTCAACGGCTCCATTGAGATCGCCCCCATTCTCGGGCTTTCGGACGTCATCGTTGACATTGTGGAGACCGGCACAACACTCAAGGAAAACAATCTTGAGGTAATCGAGACCATCGTTCCCATCAGCGCACGTCTTGTTGCCAACAAGGCAAGCTACAAATTTAAAAACGAACAAATCAAAGCATTGGCAGCGCATCTTGCAAAGCAGCTGCAAGCGGAGGAATAAACCATGATTCGCATTCTCAAATACGGTGAAGTAACAAACGACGAGATCTTTGCTCGCACCGAGTCGGCTATTAACGTAGAGGGCGTTGTTGCAGATATTATTGCAGACGTTCGCAAAAACGGAGACGCCGCCCTTTATAAATACTGTGAAAAATTCGATGGCGCAAAGCTCTCTTCCCTGGCGGTCACACCCGAAGAAATCCAAGAAGCCGTAGCGGCAGTGGAACCCAAATTTTTGGAGGTTCTCGAGGCGGCCGCAAAGAATATTCGCAACTTCCACGAGCGTCAGGTTCGCAACAGCTTTATCATCAACAACGAAAACGGCATTGTTGTAGGTCAAAAGATCATTCCCGTTGATCGCGCGGGACTTTACGTTCCCGGCGGTACGGCGGCTTACCCCTCCACCGTGCTCATGGACTCCATTCCTGCCAAGATCGCAGGCTGCCGCGAGGTCGTTATGGTGACCCCTCCCGGCAAGGACGGAAAGGTAAATCCCGTTATTCTTGCGGCGGCACAAATTGCCGGCATCGACCGCATCTTTAAGGTTGGCGGCGCACAAGCCGTTGCCGCTCTTGCTTACGGAACAGAGAGCATTCCGCGCGTTGACAAGATCGTCGGCCCCGGAAACGCCTACGTTGCAGAGGCAAAAAAGCAGGTCTTCGGTCAAGTCTCCATTGATATGATCGCAGGACCGAGCGAGATCCTTGTTGTTGCCGATGGCAAGAGCAATCCCCGCCACGTAGCGGCAGATCTGCTCTCCCAAGCCGAGCACGACAAAATGGCGAGTGCCGTTCTCGTAACCGACTCCCAAGAGCTTGCAATAGCCGTTCAAAAAGAGCTTGAGGTGCAAATTCCCCTTTTGGAACGTGCCGAAATCGCGCGTACGTCTATCGATAATAACGGAAAAATCATTGTTGCCCCCACCTTAATGGCGGCAATCGATATTGCAAACGAGCTCGCTCCCGAGCACCTCGAACTTTGTGTTGACAACCCCTTTGATTACCTTGACAGCATTCGCCACGCAGGTTCCATTTTTATGGGTCGTACCTGCCCCGAGGCACTTGGCGATTACTTTGCAGGCCCCAACCACACCCTGCCCACAAGCGGCACGGCAAAATTCTCCAGTCCCCTTTCGGTTGACGATTTTGTCAAGAAAACACAGTATACCTACTACACCGCCGATGCTCTTGCACGCGTAGCTGAGGACGTTGCCTTCTTTGCAACCAAAGAAGGACTCACCGCACACGCCAAGAGTGCCACCGTGCGCTTGGAGGACAGCAAATGAGCCGCTTTTTTAGCAACAAGTATCAAAATTTGACCCCCTACACGCCCGGTGAACAGCCAAAGGATATGCAATATATCAAGCTCAACACCAACGAGTCTCCCTTCCCTCCGGCTCCCCTCGCGGTGAAGCTTGCTGGGGAGGCGGCCGCAAATTTGCAGCTTTATTCCGACCCCGAATGCCGCGATTTGCACAAGATTTTTGAGGACGTGTTCGGTTTTTCCAAAGATGAAGTCCTTTTTACCAACGGCTCGGACGAAATTCTCAACTTTGCATTTATGGCATTTTGCGACAAGGATCACCCCGTTGTGTTCCCAAACATCACCTACGGATTTTATCCTGTTTTTGCAGAGTTGAACAACGTTCCCTATGAGGAAATTCCGCTGTGCGAGGACTTTACCATTAATGTAGAAGACTACGTTGGCATTGGCAAGAATATTTTTATCGCCAACCCCAATGCGCCCACGGGCATTGCGCTCCCCCTCTCGGACATCGAAAGGATCGTTGCCTCCAACCCCAACAATGTTGTTGTTATCGACGAAGCATACATCGATTTTGGCGGCGAGAGTGCGGCTCCCCTGACACGCAAATATAACAACCTCATCGTTACCCAAACCTTTTCCAAGTCGCGCTCCATGGCAGGCGCGCGCCTCGGCTTTGGCATCGCCTCTCCCGAGCTCATTCGCGATATGAACACCGTAAAGTACTCCACCAACCCCTACAACGTCAATGCCATGACCATGGCGGCAGGAATCGGAGCGCTTTCCTCGGAGGATTATACCCGTAAAAACTGCCAAACAGTGATTGAAAATCGCGCTTTTTGCACAGATGCTATGCAAAAAATGGGTTTTGAGATGACCGATTCCAAGACCAATTTCATCTTTGCAAAACACCCCGAAATTGACGGCGGCACTCTTTATACAAAACTGCGCGAGCGCGGAATTTTGGTGCGCCATTTCAACAATCCCCTCATCGCACAGTACAACCGCATCACCGTGGGAACACGCGAACAGATGCAGACCTTGCTTGATGCGATAGCAGATATTTTGGAGGAAAACAAACAATGAGAACCAGTGAGATCAGCCGCAAAACGGCAGAGACCGATATTTCCCTTGCCCTCAATCTTGATGGCGAAGGAACATCCCAAATTGATACCGGTTGCGGATTTCTTGACCATATGCTCACCCTTTTTGCACGCCACGGTCGCTTTGATTTAAATGTGACCTGCAAGGGCGACACATGGGTGGACGACCACCACACCGTGGAAGACGTGGGCATCGTTTTGGGTCAGGCTTTTGCCGAGGCGCTTGGCAACAAGCGCGGTATTTGCCGCTACGGAGACACCGTTCTCCCCATGGACGAGTCGCTTATCCTCTCGGCAGTTGACCTCTCGGGTCGCGCCTTTCTCGGTTATGCCCTTGATATTCCCACCCAAAAGGTAGGCACGTTTGATACCGTACTTTGTGAGGAATTTTGGCTCGCCTTTGTTCGCACGTCGCAAAGCACGTTGCACATTCGTCAGCTTGCAGGCAAAAACTCGCACCACATTATTGAAGGCACCTTCAAATCTGTGGCTCGCAGTTTGCGCCAAGCGGTTGCCATTGACCCCCTCTTTGCAAACGACATTCCCTCAACGAAGGGAGTACTTTCATGATCGCAATTATCGACTACGGAGTAGGCAATCTCTTCTCGCTTGCTTCCTCCTTTGCGGCTATCGGAAAAGAGGCAACCGTTACCTCTGACCCTGCCGTAATTCGCGCCGCCGACCGCCTGATTTTGCCGGGCGTTAGTGCATTTGAGGATGCCGCGCGCAAGCTCCGCGAGAGCGGAATGGCTGACCTTGTAAAAGAGGAAGCCGCTCGCGGCAAGCCCATTATGGGCATTTGCCTTGGCATGCAAATGCTGTTTGAGAGAAGCTTTGAGTATGGCGAGCACGAAGGACTTGGCCTCATCAAAGGCTCTGTTCGCCCCGTTGCTGACGTCATTCCCAAGGGGTTCAAAATCCCCCACATCGGCTGGAATGCCCTGCATTTTACCCGTCCCAATCCCCTTTTTAAATATCTCAAAGAGGGCGATTTCGTCTATTTTGTTCACTCTTTTTATGCCGCGGATTGCGATGATGCTATTATCGCAACCTCGGAGTACGGCGCGCCTTTGACCGCCGCAGTTGCCGTCGGTAACGTGTTGGGATGTCAATTCCACCCCGAAAAAAGCGGCGAGGTCGGTCTCTCCATTTTGCGCGCATTTTGTGAATGGGAGGTTGAAAAATGAAACTCTTTCCTGCTATCGACCTCTATGAGGGCAAAGCCGTTCGCCTCTTTAAGGGTGACTATGCACAAATGACCGTTTACAACAACGACCCCGCGGCAGTTGCCGCAGATTTTGCCGCTTGCGGTGCCGAGTGCATTCACATCGTGGATCTCGAAGGCGCAAAAAGCGGAACTACCCCAAATTTTGATACCGTTTGCAAAATCAAAGCCACGTCCGGTCTTTTTTGCGAGATCGGCGGCGGTATTCGCTCGATGGAAGTCATCGACAAATACCTCTCGGCGGGCATCGACCGCGTCATTCTCGGCACTGCTGCCGTTGGTAATCTCGACTTTGTAAAGGCCGCCGTTGACAAGCACGGAGAGCGCATTGCCGTGGGTGCCGACCTCAAGGACGGCTACGTTGCCGTTAAGGGTTGGGTAGAAAAAACCGACGTTTCTGCCGACGAATTCTTTGCTCAAATGCAGGACGTAGGCGTAAAAACGGTGATTTGCACCGATATCTCCAAGGACGGTGCCATGATGGGAACCAACCTCGAGCTCTACCGCTCCCTCTCCGAACGCTTCTCTATGCAAATCGTTGCATCGGGCGGTGTTTCCTCTATAGAGGACGTAGAACGCCTCTCACAAATGGGTCTTTACGGTGCCATCATCGGCAAGGCCTACTATACCGGTGCAATTGATTTGCGCCAAGCAATCGAGGTGACAGCGTGAAAGTTTCGGGATCTAAAAGCCAAGATCCTCCTCTTTCACGCGCAAAATTCCCTAAAAATGGGAGCCAACCCATTTTTGTCGCAAGCGACACGGGAATTTCATGATCATTATATTGTGCCGCCGTGTGGCGGCGGAATGGAGATTAAAATGATTACCAAACGCATCATTCCCTGCCTTGACGTCAAGGACGGGAGAGTGGTTAAAGGCGTCAATTTTGCAGGACTTGCCGACGTTTCCTCCCCCATTGAGCTTGCCAAATATTATAGCGACAACGGCGCCGACGAGCTGGTGTTCTATGACATCACCGCCTCCTCCGACGGCCGGAAGCTGTTCACGGATATTCTGACGGAGACCGCCCGGAATGTGTTCATTCCCCTGACCGTGGGCGGCGGCATCAACACGGTGGAGGACTTCGACCTGGTCTTAAAATGCGGCGCCGACAAGGTCAGCGTCAATTCCGGCGCTATCCGCAACCCCCAGCTCATCTACGATGCTGCGCAAAAATACGGCAGCCAATGCGTGGTGCTGTCTGCGGACATTAAACGGGTGGACGGACAGTTCCGGGTCTTTGCCA
>JAGBSQ010000154.1 GCA_017631775.1 Clostridia bacterium
ATATTTGCTTGTGGCAGAGGAAAGATCCTGCGAAAAACCGTCAAAGCCGAGGTCAGAGGCGATCTTTTGCACCGATTGATACTCGAATGAAGTGAGTCTGCGGTGCAGATTGGGGTAGGGGGCATCCTCGGCAAATTCGGGGGTGTACTGTCCCATCAAGGAGAGCAAAAAGGCATCGGTGCCAAACTTTTTGGCAAGAGATGTGAGCAGGTCAATTGAGTCGGAGCGGCAGCCGGGCAAAATGAGATGTCGCACGATGACACCGCGCAAAAGCATGCCATCCTCCGAGTAGAGGCGCGCATCTCCCACTTGGCGGAGCATTTCGCCAATGGCGCGAACGGCAACGGCAAAATAATCGGGAGCCGAAGAATAAGCCGCCGAAACGGCAGGCGAAAAATACTTAACGTCAGGCAAATAAACGTCAACAAGACCGTCAAGGGCGCGCAAGCTTTCCGCGCTTTCATAGGCGCTGCTGTTCCAAACGATGGGAATGTTTAACTTTGGGCGTGCGCGCTCTAAAAGGCGAGCGAGCTGCAGGGTATAGTGTGAGGGGGTAACGAGATTGATGTTGTGCGCTCCTGCATCCTGCAGGCGAAGCATCGCGTCAAGGAGCGCATCGTCACTCATCTTGCGACCGACACCGCCGTGACTGATGGCACGGTTTTGGCAAAAGACGCAACGCAGGTTGCAACCGCCAAAAAAGATGGTTCCCGAGCCGCGCGTGCCACTAATAGGGGGCTCTTCCCACGCGTGCAGACCCGTGCGGGCAACCAAAAATTCATTGGGAGAGGCGCAAAAGCCGTAGCTTTCCCCATGTCTTGCAATATTACACTCTCGCGGACATTGACGGCAGACCATAACGCTCCTCCTTTTTTTGGTTTTTCTTTATTGTAGCACATTTTTTTGAAAAATGCAATAGGGAAAATAATGCTTGACAGAAGGGGGCGTTTTGTGGTATAATAACAAGCGAAGAAAAGAACAAAAAAGAGGAAATTTTAATGGACTTTGGATTTTTTGTAATGAGCATTGCGCTTGGCGCAGGCCTTGCCATGGATGCATTTTCGGTATCCTTGGCAAACGGATTGAACGAGCCTTGCATGGGCACAAAAAGAATGTGCGGCATTGCCGGCGTTTTTTCGCTTTTTCAATTTACAATGCCCCTTGTTGGTTGGGTTTGTGTACATACGGTTATGCAATACTTCCAATTTTTTGGCAAGCTCATTCCGTGGATCGCTCTGGCACTTCTTGGATATATCGGCGGCAAAATGCTTTATGAGGGCATTGCTTGCAAAGAGGAGGACGAATGCGAATGCACCAAGGTTGGTCTTTCGGCACTTCTTTTGCAGGGTGTTGCAACCTCTATTGACGCGTTGTCGGTTGGCTTTACCATTGCCGACTACAACTGGATAATGGCACTTGTTTGCTGTCTTGTTATTGCAATCGTTACCTTTATTCTTTGCTCTGTCGGTCTTGTTTTGGGCAAAACCTTTGGCACAAAGCTTGCGGGCAAGGCATCTATTCTCGGCGGCTCAATTCTTATCATCATCGGTTTAAAAATCTTTATCGAGGGCGTTATTTTGGCATAAAAGCAGGCGAGCGGGGCACTTTTCGCAACCTTGTAATTATGATATAAAAACAAAAAGCAGGAGGTTCTTATGGAACAATTTTTGAACTGGATCATCCCCATTTTGCAAGACGTGGGACTCAAACTCTTGATTTCTGTTGTTATCTTCATCGTTTGTCGCATCATCATCAAGGCCATTGTCAAGGGTTTGCGTAACGGAAAAGCATCTAAGAAGCTTGAGCCCACCGTGGCACACTTTTTGGCAAACTTCGTCAACATCGTTTTGTATATCATCCTTGCAGTAACCATCATTGCCATTATGGGCGTGCCGATGGCTTCTGTCATTGCGGCTATTGCCTCTGCCGGTGTTGCTATCGGTCTTGCATTGCAGGGCGCACTCTCCAACTTTGCCGGCGGCATTATGATTTTGCTCTTCCACCCCTTCCGCGTAGGCGATTTTATTGAGGTTGGCGGTTTTTCCGGCACGGTTGACGATATCGACGTTTTCTATACCTTCCTCAAAACACCCGATAACAAAACCGTTACCGTTCCCAACGGCAGCATTATGAGCAACTCTGTTGTAAACTACTCCGTTAACGGCACGCGTCGCGTTGACTTTAGCATTGGCGTAGCTTACGGCAGCGACATTGAACGCGTAAAGACCGTTCTTTTGGAAGAAGCTTCCAAGCATGAGCTCGTTCTTCAAGATCCCGCACCCTTCTGCCGCCTTTCCGTACAAGGCGACAGCTCCTTGACCTTTACTCTGCGCGTATGGACCGAGACCGCAAACTACTGGCAAGTTAACTTTGACGTGCTTGAGGCTGTTCACAAGAGACTTGAGGCTGAAGGCATTGAAATTCCCTTCCCGCAAATGGACGTACACGTAAAGCAATAATTGATTTGATTTTTACATTTTGCTCCGCGCTTTGGCGCGGAGCTTTTTTGTTTTTTTGGTGTTCTTTTCCTTAATTTTTTGTGTTCGCGGTTGACTTTATAAATATATTATGCTATAATGTTATAATGTAAAATTATGATTAAAAGCGAAAGGAATTTTGTGGGAATTATGCTGAAAAAACTTGCAAAATGTGTGCGAGAATACAAGGGCGCGGCAATTTTGACACTGCTTTTAATGGTAGGCGAAGCGATTATTGAAACCTTCATTCCCTTTGTAACAGCCACCTTTTTGATCAACAAAATTCAAGAGCAGGGTAAAAACTTGGATATGGGTTATATCCTTGCCGTTGGCGGTGTTTTGGTGCTGATGGCGTTTGCCTCTTTGACCTGTGGAGGATTGGCAGGCTTTACGTCTGCGCGTGCCGCGGCAGGATTTTCCAAAAATCTGCGCCACGATATTTTTGCCAAAATTCAATCCTTTAGCTTTGGCAACATCGACAAATTTTCGTCGGCATCCTTGGTAACCCGTATTACCACCGACGTGCAACACGTGCAAATGTCCTTTATGATGATCATTCGTACGGCGGTTCGCAGCCCCTTAATGCTCATCTTCTCCATTGCCATGTCGGCATATATGGGAGGTTGGATGGCGGCTACCTTTGTGGTTGTTATTCCCATTCTTGGCGGTGGCTTGTATTTGGTCAGCCGCAAGGCAATGCCCGCATTCCAACGCGTGTTCAAAAAATACGACCGACTCAACGAGTCCATCGAAGAGAACGTAAGAGGTATGCGTGTTGTTAAGGGATTTTCCCGTGAGGACTACGAAAAAGAGAAGTTTGGCAACGCGGCAGATTCCATTTGCGAGGACTTTACCCGTGCTGAGCGTATTGTAGCGCTCAACACTCCCTTGATGAACTTCTGTATGTACTTCAACATGGCAGTCGTTCTTCTGCTTGGTTCCTTTATGGCAATCAACGGCATTGGCGGTGTAAAGATCGGTCAAATTTCTGCGCTCCTTACCTACGGCGTTCAAATTTTGATGTCTTTGATGATGCTCTCCATGATTTACGTAATGCTCACCATTTCCGCGCAAGCGGCAAAGCGTGTGTGCGAGGTACTCGATGAGGTTCCCGATATGAAGGACCCCGAAACCCCCGTTACCGAGGTCAAGGATGGCTCCATCGACTTTGAAAACGTCAACTTTAAATATTCGGCACAAGCGCAAAAGTTTGCTCTTTCCGATATCGATCTGCGCATTGAGTCGGGCATGACCGTTGGCATTATTGGCGGTACGGGCTCTAGTAAGACCACTCTTGTTCAGCTCATTCCGCGTTTGTATGACGTAACTGAGGGATCGGTTAAGGTTGGCGGCGTTGACGTGCGCGATTACTAGATTGAGAGCTTGCGCATCAGCGTAGCGGTTGTTCTTCAAAAGAACCTTTTGTTTGCGGGAAGCATCAAAGACAATTTGCGCTGGGGTAACCCCAATGCAACCGACGAAGAGATCCAAGCGGCTTGCCGCTTGGCCAAAGCCGATTAGTTTGTTCGCTCCTTCCCCGACGGTTATGATAGCATGATAGAGCAGGGAGGAACCAACGTCTCCGGCGGTCAAAAGCAACGTCTTTGCATTGCACGTGCGCTTCTCAAAAAGCCGAAGATCCTCATTCTCGATG
>JAGBSQ010000155.1 GCA_017631775.1 Clostridia bacterium
ACCGCTTGCCACCACTCCCGAAAACGAGGGGCAAAAGGGAACCACTCCCGAAGCAACTACCCCCGAGGCAACCACACCCGAAGAGACCACGCCGGCACCTGCAACACCTGCTGAGCCAAAGGCTTTTCACCTTGAAATTGGTGACCCCGTTGTCGTTACACAAGGCGCGGTAGGGGATAACGCATGGGGACACTATCAGTTCCCGGGCCTTGCTTACACGCTTGACGGCAACATTGTTGCTACATGGAATTATACAAGCGACACCATTGATGATTACGTCAACACCGTTCGCAAAAAGGTATCCACCGACGGTGGCCTTACCTGGAGCGATGATGCATCCCTGAACACGACACCCGATAAATTCCAAATGCCCAACGGCAAGTACTTTGCGGGATTTAGAAGTGCCAATGCACACGTTTCCACTTGGCAAAACGTATACGAGCCGGGGTATGCTTGGTCGGCAAGCGACGGAGATTACAAGCTCTTTTTTGCCGAGGATCTGCCTAAAAACGAGGATACCACCGTTTGGGGCAAGGAATATGACCCCGAAACGGGCAAGACAGTTGAGTTTGAGTGCACCGTAAATTGGCCGCATGCTTCTATGGTTGAATATCCCGGTGGCAAGCTTTATCCCATGACACAATGGTTCTCTCTCAATCAAGATAACATCATCATCAAAGACGGTGTTATGTATCTTGCAATGTACACATACGGATTTAATTCCTATTCGACGTCGCGCGAATATGCAAGTGGCGATTTTTGCAAATACTATTCTACTTATATTTTCACCTCAGAAGATAACGGTCGTACGTGGAATTTCCTTTCGCAGCTCTCCACGTTAGGGCAGAGCATTGATTTTTCGGAGGGACTTTGTGAGCCTTGCCTCAATATTATGCCCGACGGCTCCATTATGATCTTGATGCGCAGCGGCGGCAACAGCAAGCCTTGTTATTGGGCACGTTCCACCAACAACTGCAAATCTTGGAGCGTGATTAAAAAGTTTGACGATATTGGCGTGCTCCCGCAAATGGTAACGCTTGCAAGCGGTATTTCCATTGCAACCTACGGTCGCCCCTATATGCGCATTCGCGCAACGGCTGACCCCACCGGCAAAACTTGGCAACCCGCTCAAACTTTTGATATGTATTCCGGCGAGAATAACTCTTCTTGCTACTATACCGATCTGCTCGCGCTTGACGATACCCACGCGCTTTGGATCTATTCCGACTTTAAATATCCCAACGCCAACGGCGTTCCCGTAAAGTCGATCATCGTACGCGTGATTACCGTGGCGTTTGAAGAATAATTGTTTTGCGGAGGACTTAAAAAGTCCTCCGCTTTTTTTTACAAAAAACACAAAATAGTGGTTGACAAAAGGAAAGATCGGTTGTATAATGAAATTGCCCAAATTTTGAAAGAGAGGTAAAACATTATGAAATTCACTCGCATTCTTTCCCTGGCGCTCGTTCTGGTTATGGCAATCTCCTTGGCATCTTGCGATCAATTGATCAACAAGTTCCTTGGCGGCTCCACCGACGTTGAAGCTACCACCCCCGAAGAAAACAAGGCCCCCGCACTCACCACCCAAAAGGAAATCATGGAAGCTGCATTCGCACTCCCCGTAGGCGTTGCTTTTGAAGAAGAAGTAACTCTTACCGGTGTTGTAATGGCAAGCACCTACAACCAAAAGAAGAACAATGCCAACATCTACTTCATCGTAGACGGCATGATGGATCTTCCCATGTACGCTTACGGCGCAATGGGTGAAGGCGTTGAAGAAATCGGCGTTGGTTACACCGTTACCGTAAAGGGTATCATTAAGAACTACAACGGTCTCGTTGAGTTCGATAAGCCTCAAGTTACCGCTATCGTAGAAGGAACCGAAGCGGATCTTCCTGCTACCTCTTACAAATCTGTTGCAGAAGTTATAGATGCTGCATACGAGCTTGAACCCGGCCGTGCACTCGGCGGTTTGTTCACCATGACCGGTGTTGTTGTTGGTTACACCTACAACACTCTTTACGGCGATGCAAATGTTACTATTTCTGTTGCCGGCAGCGAAGACAAGCCTATGTACTGTTACCAAGCAAAGGGTCAAGATGCAGGCAAAATTCAAATTGGTGATACCATTACCGTTAAGGGTATGATTAAGAATCACCAAGGCAAAGTTGAACTTGATAACCCCCGTATTCTTGAACGTGTAGCAGGTTCTATCGAAGATCTCCCCGCAGAGACCGACCCCGCAACCATTCTCAACAATGCTTACGCTCTCCAAGAAGGCGAGTCTCTCACCGGCGTTTATGTATTGACCGGTAAGATCACAAGATATCAGTTCAATGCTGATTTCGGTGATGCAGGTATTGAAATTGTGGTTGAAGGTTTTGAAGATAAGCCCATGTTCTGCTTCCAAACCAAGGGCGTTGGCGTTGAAAATCTCAAGATTGGCGACGTTATTACCGTTACTGCTACTACTATTACAAATTATCAAAGCACCATTGAGTTCCATCAACCCGGCTTCAAACTCATAACCCCTGCAAACTAAACAACAAATAAAAACAAAGGGATAGCGAATTTTCGCTATCCCTTTTGTTATTCCTTTTGTGAGTGCTTTTTTGAAGGGGTGCAGGGGGAACAAATTCCCTTCGGGAAAGGGTTCCCCCTGCATTCGTCCTAAAACATTTTATGCCCAAGACATAGAGGTGGGCTTGGGTTCTTCGATGATGATGTCCTTCAGGAATGTTACAGCCTTACGCAGACCCTCGTCGATGCTCATAACGCTATCCTCATGCTCGATGGAGAGAACACGGTCGTAGCCGCACAGACGGAGGTTGGAAACGAGATCACGCCAGTAGGTCTCATTGTTGCCGTATCCTACGGTGCGGAATACCCACGCGCGGTGGAGCTCGTCGCCGTAGTGCTTGGTATCGAGAACACCGTTCTTTGCGGTGTTGTATTTGTCAATCTTGGTGTCCTTTGCGTGAACGTGGTAGATGGCGCCTGCAAGCTCGCGAATAGCGGCAACGGGATCCATACCTTGCCAAATGAGGTGAGAGG
>JAGBSQ010000156.1 GCA_017631775.1 Clostridia bacterium
CCGTTCTCGAAGAGAAGGCATTCTCCAACGGTCCTCGCGCTGACGTTAAGTGCTACGGCTCCGACAACGTTCCCGAAGGCGTTGCTATCATGAAGCTCGAAAACGTAGGCGTTTCCATCACCGGTAACTCCACCAACCCCACCCGTTTCCAACACCCCGTTGCAGGTACCTACAAGAAGTGGTGCCAAGAGAACGGTGTTAGCTACTTCTCCGTAGCATCCGGTGGCGGTACAGGTAGAACTCTCCACCCCGATAACATGGCAGCAGGTCCTTCCTCTTACGGTATGACCGACACCATGGGCCGTATGCACTCCGATGCACAGTTCGCAGGCTCCTCCTCCGTTCCCGCTCACGTAGAGATGATGGGTCTCATCGGCGCAGGCAACAACCCCATGGTTGGTATGACAGTTGCAGTAGCAGTTGCTATCGAAGAGGCAAGCAAGTAATTGCCCATACGTAACGCTTTTTAGAGCTTTTTGAGACTTTTTGAGCGTTTTTCAAGTGTTTCGAGAAGCTTTGTAAAATCCGATTACAAAAACCAAATAATAAAAAAGTTGGACACATCATTTTCGCATAAAGCGTGGTGATGTGTCCAATATTTTTATATTGTTAAGAATTGACTAGTTTTCATAGGGAATATAGTATCCTATATATGTTGAGCCATCATTTCCTGCAAAAAATGTGGATGGATTAGTGTGAAAATATGTGTTTGTAATAATGTTTTGATTTTTTAAGCCTTTTGAACTAGTGCTTCTAAATTGAACGTTGCCAACTATGGTTCCGTCAAATATTATACCTCGGCAATCTTCTAAAACTACTGCTCCATACCATATATTTTGTCCAACAAAGTTCCAGCCAATAGTACTGTCCTTAGCATATATTGCAATTCCTCCACCAAGACCGGTTATTGAATTGTGATTATATGTACTTGAGTAGCACCCGCCGTGAGATTCATTCACGATGTTTGTGCCGTAAAGAGCAAATCCACACCAATTTGAGTTAAACATACAGCTTGTGTACTGATTATTTCCACCGCAGTTTAATGCGCCAATATAATTATCTCCAAATGTGCAATTTGAAACTTGATTATACTCACCATATTCGTCAAACCAAAGTCCGTAGTAGTTGTTATAGAGGCTGGAATTGGTTAACTGGACTGCATGGAAAAAGCGACCCTGTTCAGCGGCACCGGCATCGTTGTTCTTACAGTAAATTCCTGCTAAATCCCACCCAAAAATATCTAGATTATGTAGATTAATTCGGCGGCATTTATTCATATATATTCCGTAACGATTTCCTGCGCCAATCTTATCGAACAAACTTTCATCAATCACATGAGAACCCGCAGGCTGTGCTGTCAACCCACCGTCGATAAATAAGTTAGACAAAATTACGTTAGTTACATTGACCATATAAAATAAAACGTTGGAAGAACTGTCCTCAGCTAACTTCAAGACGGTAGTAGTACCTCCCACAAACGAAATGTTTGATGGAACAGTTATATGCTTTGGAAATATGTATGTTCCGTTATCAAATCGTATGGTTTTTCCTGCTGCCGCTGTTAAAAGTGCTTCAAATTGGTTCATGTTTACAATTCCGGGCAAAACATCGTAGGAAGCGGTCGATATAATGTCAAAGGAATCTTCTCCCTTCGGTCCTTGCTCGCCTTGCGGTCCTTGCTCACCTTGAATACCCTGGTCGCCCTGGGGACCTTGCTCACCTTGAATACCTTGGTCGCCTTTTTCGCCCTTTTCACCTTGGAAATTCAGCATATCGCAAGATGAAAAAATACAGATAAGCGCGAACATCATGATAACTGCCAAAATAAGTGCGGTTATTCTCTTCATGATAATAATATCCTCCTGTAAGAGATCTTGATATAAAATTAGTATAGCATAACAAATTCCGTTTTGCAATAGGTTAGTGGGAACTTCTATCGCGCTCTCTCTACTTCATGAACTTCCCACTCCAAAACATAAAAAATGCGATACCAATACCCCAATCATTTGATAAAAGGATTTTTCTATACAGTTGAAAAAAGCTTGACTTGGAGGGCGTTATCTGTTATAATGGAATTAGAGAAAAATCTCTTTATAACAAGCGTTCATTTAACATTTTTAACCAAAAAGAGTTGGACACATCATTTGGAACTTGGGGTCTATGATGCGTCTTATTCTAATCATTCAGTGATTCTGAACTCGTGACAGCAGGTGTTGTAAAATTGTTTTGAAGGAGGCACCCATGAAACAAATCTTGAAACGTGCGCTGGCACTCATTCTCACGTTGATTATGCTTATAGGCACGATGACCTTGTTCTCGTGCGGTACGTCGGGCGACAAACACGAAAGCGATGAACCACAAAATATCCCCACAATTCCCTCCATAGAAGAACAAATTCGCGCCTTTGCCAGATCAATTGATAAATCCAATGCCAATTATTCCGCCGCTATGGCTCTTGCTAAACACGGCACAACGGGAGATGGTAAAAAGCTTTCTGTAAATCAAAGTCACCCGTTGACAGCGACTTTGATGAATGCGGAGTTATCTTTGACGACGATCATACATGGATGCACAGTAGCGATAGAAAAAATGAAAGAACTCCACCTTTCATCGATATTTGGTGATGCGGGATGCTATTTTGGAATGAATGATACATATTACAACGTAGCGGCTCTCTATCGCGAAGGCGATGACGACGGTATTGGAACCGATGTATTGCGGGTAACAAAACTGATGGACTATGACCAAACATTGAACGCCTATGATTCCTCCCTTGTTTGGATAGCAGGATCCACTGAAATTCACATCTACATTACACAAACAAACACGACCGCTACTACAATAACGTATAGCGTAAAAGTTGTTTTTGCCGATGATTTTAATTTCAACACCAGCGAGGGTTCACTCGTCAGAGAAATTGCATCATTTCTAGGTTCTGCGCTCTTTGAAGATTTCAGATGGACTGCAAAAGCAGAGTTTACTTTAATAATTCCAAATCATTGAAACCGAGGTCTCCAATATGAAAAAGGCAATCGCTTTAATAATGATCATAATTTTATTAGTGTCTCTTACGGCACTTACCTCCTGTAATTTGAATATACCCCTATATGCCCCCAATGGATTGCAATACATCATCAATGCCGACGGAAAGACCTGCACCATTGTTGGCATCGGTAAATGCACCGATACCGAGGTGGTTATTCCCGAAAGCATTTTAAAGCTTCCGGTAACCGTAATCGGTCAAGATGCTTTTTGCGACCAGACACAAATCACCAAGGTCACCATTCCCGAAGGAATTGTGCAGATCGAAAACGGCGCTTTTATGTACTGCACGGGATTGACTGAAATCATTCTCCCCAATTCCCTTGTGCAAGCAGGCACCTACTCCTTCGGTTTTTGCGACAATTTAAAAAGCATTCAGTTTTCCCAAAACATGACCGAAATTCCGGTTCAAATGTTCTATATGTGCAAATCTTTGGAGGAAGTCGTCATTCCCGATAACGTAAAAGTAATTGGCGACGGCGCTTTTGCCGAATGCCCTTTGCGCTCGGTCAGCCTTGGTTCCGGAATTAAAAAGATCGAGAGCTTTGGCCTTATCAACCATGAGTACGCGGGTTTCTCCCTTGACGTTACCTACAACGGCACGCTGGCGCAATGGCAAAACGTAGAGCGCGTTGGCTATTGGATTCAAGAGGAACACTGCACCTTTACTTGCTTAGATTTTAACGGAAGTATTATGGACGTATATTGATAAAACGAAATGAGGAAATGATTATGAAGAAAATGATTTTTAAAATTCTCTGCATTGCCCTGCTTTCTATTCTTGCCCTTGTGTTGGTCGTTGAGCTGTTTTACCTGCCCCGCTATTGGCTCAAAAGAACAAAAATTGTTCCTGCCGAAAATTCCGGCGAGGAGCTGACTATTATGAGCGCAAACGTTCGCTGCTTCGCTCCGGACGACCTTTTTCAAAAGAGTTGGTTCTATCGTGCAGGATTGCTTTCCGGCGATATTGCAGAGGTTGCTCCCGACGTAATTTGTTTTCAAGAAGTGCAAGACCTGCACTACAACTATCTTGAAAACGTAATGCCCGAATACAATTCTGTTATGGCGTTTCGTGATAAATCCATCATTCGCGAGGGCTGCGCAATCTTTTACCGCGCCGACCGCTTTGAAGAGATTGAAACCGGCTACTTTTGGCTGAGCGAAACCCCCGACGTGCAAAGCAAGGACTGGGGCAGCGCTCATTATCGCGTTTGTGTTTATGCCTGCCTCAAGGATTTGAACACGGGCAAGGAATTTATCGTATTTAACACCCACCTCGACCACAAGAGCGAAGAAGCTCGTATTAAGGGCATTGAGGTTGTTCTTGACAAGATTGCCGCACTAGAAGGCCGCCCCGCGTTCCTCATGGGTGACATGAACGCGCTTGAGAACACCCCCACCATTCAATCCACCAAGGAAAGCTTTGACGATGCACTCAAAATTGCTGCCACCGCCACGGGAACCGACTACACCTACAACAACTGGGGATCTCCCAAAAAAGGCAACCGCATCGACTACATTCTCATTGGCAAAGGTAGCGCAACCGTTTTGGAATACCACGTTGTAAACAATTCTCACAACGGCATCTATTCCAGCGACCATTGCCCGGTCTACATTAAGACGAAAATTAATTGAGTTTTAGGGTGAATAATATATGGAGAGGGGGACTTTCGTGTAAGAAAGTCCCCCTCTCCATACCTCTCCCCGAAAGAACTTAACCAAACACGCCCACGAAAAAAACATTTATTCTATCGGTCATAAAAAAGTCATAATGCAGTCAAATGCAGGACACAAAAAAGGTGTACTATATAATGGAAGAACTCTATGATTGGAGGACATGAACTTGATTGAACTGAAATCAGTTTCGGGCACCTGCGGTGCGGGAACGGTGCAAAACATCAGCCTTCGTTTGCCAAATGGCAAGACGTATGGCGTTTTTTCGCCTTCTTATGCAGATGCAACCGCTCTGCTCGCTCTAATGGGCGGTGCGCGCACTCCCTTTTGCGGCAATATTTTGGCAGGCGGATTTGATATGCATCGCGAAGCCAAGCAGGCTCGCCGCGGCATTGCCTACCTCGGTGCCGACCTGCTCCCCGATGACGAATTGACCCCAATTGAATATTTGATGGCGGTTGCCGATGCGCGTGACCTCGCTTATGACAAGACCCTGCGCCGTGTGTATGAGCTTTTGGAGCTTGCCGATCTCATCGGCCAAAAAGAGCGCTTGATTGCCAATCTTTCCCACGGTCAAAAGCGCACGCTTTGCTTGCTGCAGCTTGTTTTGGGCAAACCCGAAATTTTGATTTTGACCTCTCCCCTCTCGGGTCTTACCCCAAAAGATGCGCAAAAAATGCGCGACCTCATTCGCTATTTTGGCGACACGTACACGATTTTCCTCTCTACGCCCTCCTCCTACGATTTGTGCGAGATGTGCGACGAGATTATCGTTTTGCAAAACGGAACCCTCAAGACCGTTCTCGCTGCAAACGACGAAGGTCTTGCCGCAGAGCTTGACACAGCACCGGCAGAAATTTCTCCTGCTCCCGCTTCTCCCAAAAAGCAAGGCTCCACCCGTTGGAAGATGCTTTTGCAAAACAGCGGCGAGTATGAGGTGCTTGACAACGAAGAAAAGGAGGGCAAAAAATAATGTTCTCTGTTTTTCGCAAAGAATTAAAGCTCTATTTTAGAGTGAAGTCGACCTACATTCTTTTAACGGTTTTGTTGGTCACCGTAGGCATTTGCGCCTTGGTGCTCGCCCCTATGGGAGGCGTGCAATTCATTCCCGTTTACATGGCGCCCCTTACCTTGGCGCTCATTCCTCTTGCGCTGATTTTTGCTGACCGCAGACAAAAGCGCACCCATTTTGAGGACTGTTATTTTGCCATGGGCACCTCTCCTTTTGCCATTACCGTTGGCAAATTTTTGGCATCTCTCACTGTTTTTTTGATACCTGTGGTCGAATTGGCGCTCCTGCCCGTTCTCTTTTCTGCCATGGGCGACGTCTCCCTCGGCGGCGCTTATACCGCACTTCTCGGCTACGTTCTTTTGGTGGCTCTCACCACGGCATTTGTGCAAACGCTCCTATCCGTTTTGCCGGCTACACGCCTCGGTGCGGTTTTGGCGTATGCTCCGCCCGTTGCATTCTATCTTTATCATTTTCTCATCACCGTTCTCCCTTTGGGTGAGGTTCCTCTCGCCATTCTTACCGCAATCAACCCCATTGGCCTCTTTTACGCATTTACGTACGGCAGGTTCCCCATTGCCGACCTCGTTGCCCTGATTGTTGGCACCCTGCTTTGTCTTGCCGTTGGCACCCTGCTTTGCCGCCGCCGTCGCGGTGACTGGAACACCCCCTCGCGCAAAAGGGTGGCTCAAACATTGACATCGGTCGCCCTTGTTCTCACCCTTTCTTTGAGCATGGGAACCGCACTCCTTCCCGAACGCGCGCTCAACCCAAGTGTCAGCAACTCCGAGACCTTTGAAATCGTAGTCGAAACGTTGGACTACCTTGCCAAGTTGCAGGAGGACGTTACCGTTTATTATCTTGTAAACGGCGGCAAAAAATCGGCTGACACCGATATGCAATATTTCCTTTACGATCTCGCTGACCTCTCCCCCCATTTAACGGTAGAAATTATTGACACCGCAAAGGATACTTCTCTTGTCTCCTATTACGGCGCACAAGGTTTGAACGACCAAAGCCTGATTGTGACATCGAACAATCGCCACCTCTTGCTGGATAACGGCGACCTTTATCACTACTACAATGCCGATTTGAAAGCAAGCTTTTCGCCTCTGCAATACGCCTATTATTTGAGCGCGTATACCAATTATTTGCAAACACAAGGCCAAGGACAGCATGATCAAACCGCGGTTTCTTACGGTGCGCAGCTTTATGCTTCGCAATCTACGGTTGCCTATTTTGACGGCTGTACGCGCATTACAAACGCCATTGATTACGTAACCTCAGAGAAGGTCTCCACCGCAAAAGTTTTTGGCTCCAAGGACGCGATGGATGCCTCTCTCAAGGCATATCTCCTCTCGGACGGCTACTATTTTGAAGAGATCGCCTCTCTTGAAAAAATCGGCAGCGACTGTGATCTTCTCATTTTGCACACACTCAAAACCGACATTACCGATGCCGAGGCAGGTGCGCTTTCGAACTATCTTGCGCAGGGTGGAAAGGTGTTTCTCATCACCTCTTGCCTCTATCACGATATGCCAAATTTGCACAGCGTAACGCGCGAATTCGGACTTGACGTATTGAGCGAAAAGAACATTGTTTGCGAACAAGACGAGGAATATTACTACTCGGCGGAACGCCCCGACTATTTCCTCTCTCACATCGCATCCTGCGACATCACCACCGACTTTGACGGCTATTTTGTTACCATGACGGCACACGCCATCAAGATTGCGGAAACACTCCCAGCAGGCGTGAATGCATATCCGCTCCTTTATACCGGTGAGACGACCGGCTCCTTGATTGTAGTGTATGAGAACGGCGAGCAGGGCGAAGAAAAGGGCGAAAGATACGTCACCGGTGCGGTTGCGCAAAAGGGGGAAGGAACGCTTTTGTGGCTCTCCTCTCCCGAATCGGCTTCTGCTACTGCATATTCCCTTTCTGCCGGCGACAACTTTACGCTCATTTGTGAGGCGATGAATTGGATGACGGGCAACACCTATACCTCTGTGAGTGTTCCCTCTGTACTGATGAGCAGCGGAACCCTCACACTTGACACAAACGGCACCACCCTTCTTGGCGTGGTTCTCATCATGGTAATTCCCCTGGCGCTCTTAATCCCCTCGGCGGTATACCTCTATAAGCGTAAAAAGCGTTGATTTTTTATACAACCTCGTCACACTCAAATGAATGTGACGAGGTTTTTTATCTTTGCTTAAGAAAATCTTCCAAAAGGGTTTACAAAACTTACCGAATGTGTTACAATAGAACCACATCAAAATAAAGGGGGAAAAGAAATGAAAAGATTGATTTCTGTACTGCTTTTGTTGACTTTGGCGTTTTCTATGTGTGCGTGCGACATGTCGATGCTCCAAAATATTTTAGAAAACCTGCCTTTAGAAACCACTGAAAATCAACAAACCACTCCTGAGGAAACTACTCTCGAGGCGACCACTCCCGAGGATACAACTCCTGAGGATACAACTCCTGAGGACGATGGCAAAATTCACATCACCTTCTACCACACACTGGGCGAATCCCTGCGCGCTGTACTTGACAAGTATATCGTAGAATTCAACAAGCTTTACCCCGATATCGTTATCGAGCACAAGCAAGTTGGTGGCTACTACGACGTTTGTGACCAAATCATGACCGAAATCATCGTTGGCGACCAACCCAACATCGCTTTCTGCTATCCCGACCACGTAGCGCTCTACAACATCGCTTACGCAGTTCAAACTTTGGATGAGTACATTAACTCCACCGAAGTTGTTACCCGTGCAGACGGCACCACCGAAGTTCTCGGCTTGACCCAAGAGCAAATCGACAACTTCATCGACGGTTACTACGAAGAAGGTAGAGTTTACGGTGACGGCAAGATGTACACGCTTCCCATGTCCAAGTTTACCGAAGTTCTTTACTACAACAAAACATTCTTCCAAACGTACGGTCTTTCCGTTCCCACCACTTGGGACGAACTCGAAGCAGTTTGTAAGAGAATTAAAAAACTCGACCCCAATTGCATTCCTCTTGGCTATGACTCCGAGGCAAACTGGTTCATCACCATGTGTGAACAATTGGATTCTCCCTACACCAGCGCAACCGGCGAACACTTCCTGTTCGACAATGAAACCAATCGCAACTTTGTTGCAAGATTGCGTGAATGGTACCAAAAAGGCTATATAACCACTCAAGAAATCTCCGGTGGTTACACCTCCGATCTTTTCACGGCAGGTGAAGATGCAGTTAGAAGCTATATGTGCATCGGTTCCTCTGCAGGTGCAAACTACCAAATCCCCAAAAACGATGACGGCACCTTTCGGTTTGAAGTCGGTGTTACGACCATTCCTCAAGTGAATCCCAACTCCCCCAAGGTAATCGCTCAAGGTCCCTCTCTCTGTATCTTCAAGAAGTCCAACGACGCAGAAGTTCAAGCTTCTTGGCTCTTCGTCAAGTTCCTCACCACCAACCTCGATTTCCAAGCAGAGTTCGCTATGACCGCAGGTTACATTCCGGTGCTTGAAAACATTACCGAAAACGCCGCTTACGCCGAAAAACTCGCAGCAGCTAACGGTTGCGAAAATCTTTCCCTCCTTGTTGCCAAGGTTGCTCTTAAGCAAACAAATAATTATTTCACTCCTCCCGCGTTCCTCGGTTCTGATGTCGTTCGTGAAGAAGTTGGCAAGCTCATCCAATACTGCTTGACCGATGTAAGATGCTCCACCGCAGACGGCATTCAACATGCCTTTGAGCAAGCAATCAAGGAATGCAACCATCGAGCAGGCTATTGATAGAACACCTAATACAAAATTCGCCGCACTCGTTTGAGTGCGGCGAGTTTGTTTGTTATATGATTAAAGAACAATATTTTGAGGCACATCCACATCGTGTGGAACACAGAGAGATATGAGAATATCGCCCTCGCGGTAGTCGAAAAAGCGGATACGTCCTTCGTTTTCAAGAACAACCGTATCGATTTGGGAGAGCGCGCGCAACCCCTCGCCCGTGTATTTGACGTATGCCTCTTTGCGCGTCCAAATAGAGAGAAATGTCTCCTTGGTTGGAGATGCGAGAAAAACTTTTTGCTCGTTCGCACCGAACCACCGAGCCGCCATTTCGTCGAGATTTGAAAAATCGGGGCGGTCAAGGTCTTCGGCATCGATGCCTATGCGCATCGTCTCATCTTCCCCATCGGTCAAGGCGCAAAAAACGTGATTTTGCGTGTGCGTGATGCTGAAATCGCAGGTACGTTCTTCAAAATACGGTCTGCCGTTCTCAGCATAACAGAGTGTGCCAATCGCTCCTGCGCGGTGCAAAAGGGAAAGTGCAGAAAGACTCAAGAGCGCGTTTTTTTCGTTTTTGCCAATCTTGTGAGAGGTATTCCAAACGGCAAGCCACTGTTCGGGAAGCTCTTTTGAAAGCGCCGAAATATCAGCTGTGCAAACCGCTCCGTAAAGCTTTATCATCGTCACACGCTCCTTTCTTTGGGGTTAATTTATTGTATCACAAAAGAGGAAAACTGTCAAGTGTGCGACGAGAGGAAGAAAAAGAAAAGCAGATTTTTTGAAAAATATATTGACAAATATCCACCATTGTGATATAATATGCGTTGTGAATAATTGCGGCGTCGCCAAGCGGTAAGGCAACGGACTCTGACTCCGTCATTTCCTAGGTTCGAATCCTAGTGCCGCAGCCAACGCAAAGGACACCTTC
>JAGBSQ010000157.1 GCA_017631775.1 Clostridia bacterium
ACCTTTCAAGCCTTGCGCATTGAGGTCAACGCTGAGCTTGATGTGATTGCTCCGGCAATCAAGTCCGCCGTGTCCCTTTTAAACAAAGGGGGCCGCATCGTCATCATCACCTTCCATTCATTGGAAGACCGTATTGTTAAGCAAACCTTCAACTCCTTGGCAGGCGGTTGTACCTGCCCCAAGAATTTTCCGGTTTGTGTGTGTGGCAACAAGCCTAAAATTGACATTTTGACAAAGAAACCGATTCTGCCTTCCACCGAGGAGCTGGCAGTAAACTCGCGCTCGCACAGTGCAAAGCTTCGCATTGCCGAAAAGCTGTAAGGCACACAATATATAATAGAAGGGAACCGAGCATTATGAACCACCAAGAGACACAACCAAATAACGCGTCCTCTTGCCGTATGCTCGAGGTCAGTGCCACACAAGAGGTAGAGACCATTGCCCAAAGATTTGCTTCTCGCGGCGTTGCAAAGGCTGTTGCAGAGCAAAATGCAGAGCAGATTTGCAAAGAAAGAGAAACACACAAGATCGCCCCCGCGGCATATCGCCTTTCCAAAATGAGCGACATCGCCATCGGCGGTTGCTATCGCCACGGCAAAGAGACAATGTCCGGCAACGATCTTATCCAATATTTCAATGAAACGCGCTCTATGCGTACAGAAGGGGAGGATTTTTCCGTATCTCCCGTTCAAGATGAATTTGTGCTTGCAGGAGAGGCCGAAAAGCCTTGCCATGCAGTTGTTAAGCACGAAGAGGTCAGCACACTTGGCGATAAGATTGCCGCACTCCCGGCACAAATTAAAGAGCTGCCCACAAAAACTGTCGAGTTTGTCCGCACGTCGCTGCCCACGTGGTTCGATTTTTCACCCGTCGATACCACACAGTCGACGCGCAGATTTCCTCTTTCGGCCCTCGCAGCCATTGTTGCGGTTGCCGTCTCCTTGATGTTGATCGTAGCAAGCTCTGTTATGATCCATCAAGGTGAAAAACGCGTCAGCCAACTCACCGTAGAGGTCAACGAGCTTGCGGGCGAGGTTTTGGATCTGAAATCCGAGCTCAACGTAAAAAATGACCTCCGCGTCATTCGCGACATCGCAACCGAAGAGTTTGGAATGATTGAGGAAAAATACGTAAAAATGCAGTACCTTTCTATGGGTTCAGGCGATTCCATCGAGGTATTTGAAGAGGAAAAGCAAGAAAGTGTGGGACTTGCCGCAATTTTGAGCGCAATCGGACTCAAATAATGAAGTTTTATCATATTTGAGCATTTCTCTTCATAATATAAAGAACATGGAAAAGCGAGGCGTATACCCTCGCTTTTCCTGCAAAAATAACGGGAAAGGAGTGGCGAAATGGAAGATAAAAAAGCGGTAAATGATACTAAGAGCGAAGGCAATCTTCATCCAAAAACAATAGGGCGCGCAGCTGTATTGTTGGGAGTTGCTGTTTTGCTCTTTTCTGCTCTTTTGGTGCGCATTTTTCTGTTGCAAACGGTTAAGTACGACTACTATCGCCAAAAGGTTCTGGCACAAATCACTACCGAGTCTTCTGTCAATGCCTCTCGCGGAAATATTTACGATGCCAACGGCATGCTTTTGGCAACCAACGTAACCACCTACCGTGTCTTTATTTCGCCTTCTTCTATCGCGCGCGCGCAAAGCAAGCACGATCAAAAGGGAAGTAACATCCGTCTTGACACGCTCATTTCCGAAAACCTTTCGCAAATTTTAAACGTTTCTTACGATTACGTTCTCAAGCAGACCACCTACACAAAATACCTTGACAGAACGATCGCTCGCGAGGTTGACGAAGATACTGCCGATCTCGTTCGCGCTTTTATCGATGAGTACGAGCTTGAGCAAATGATCTATCTTGAGAGCTCTTACACACGCCACTACCCGTATTCCTCGCTCGCATCTCACGTGCTTGGCTTTACCGGCAGTGATGGAACAGGACTTTACGGTTTGGAGTTCCAATATAACCAAATGCTTTGCGGAACCAACGGCCGCTACGTTACGGCACGCGATTCCTCGGGCAACGAAATGCCGTATGCCTACAAGGAATACATACCCGCACAAAACGGCTACAACGTGAATACAACGATCGACGTGTTCGTGCAGTCGGCTCTTGAGGAACAGCTCAAGAATGCATACCTTGAGTCCGGCGGTGAGAACCGTGCGGCAGGCATTGTAATGAACGTAAAGACCGGTGCCGTGCTCGGTATGGCGGTTTATCCCAATTTCAATCTCAACAGTCCTCGCGATCTTGATGAGCAATCGCTTTCCATTTTGCAAAGCCTGGGCTATGAGGTCGGAAGCGATGCTTATAACTCGGTAAAGCAAAATCTGCAATTGACTATGTGGTCTAACAAGGCCATTACCGAGTCCTACATTCCCGGTTCCACCTTCAAGGTTATGACCGCATCGATGGCACTTGAAGAGGACGTTGTCACCCTTGGTGAAAGTCACACCTGCGTAGGATCCTTTACCGTTTTGGGACAAAAGATCCATTGCCACAAGGTGCAAGGACACGGTGCGCTTACCTTTGCAGAGGGCATTCAGCAATCCTGCAACCCTTGGTTGATGAAGGTTGGCCTCCGTCTTGGAACCAACACCTTCTACAATTACCTCAAAGCCTTCGGTTATCTCGAAAAGACCGGCATCGACCTGCCGGGCGAGGGCGGTGGCGTATTTGCCGCGCAAGGGGCCTTTACCGATCTTGACCTTGCCATTTATGCATTCGGTCAAAACTTTAACGTTACCCTCATTCAACAAATCACGGCGGTTTCTGCCGTTGCAAACGGCGGTTATCTTGTAACACCGCACTTTGTTTCCTCCATTACCGACGAAAACGGAAACGTGATCCAATCCTTTGATAACACCGTGCGCCGCCAAGTGGTGAGCCAAAGCGTATGCGAAACGGTTGCAAAGATTTTGGAAGAAGGCGTTTCGGGCAATGGCGGTGCAAAAAATGCATACGTTGCCGGCTACCGACTTGCCGCTAAAACCGGTACCTCCGAAAAAAAGGAGCGCGAATGTCCCTTGTGCGGTTACACCGCAACTCCCGCAACCATTGAGGGCGTTGGAATGTTCGTTTGCACCGTTTGCCAATACACAGGCACTCCTTCCGAATTTAAGGTGAGTGAAAAATACGTTTGCTCAACGGTTGCATTTGCACCTGCAGACGATCCGCAATACGCCATCATCATTATGGTCGACGAGCCTACAAAGGGAACCCTTTACGGTAGCGTTGTAGCTGCTCCTTACGTTGCAAACGTAATGGAGACCATTCTTCCGTATCTTGGAGTAGAGGCTGTTTACACCGAAAAAGAGCTTGAAAAGATGGCAATCAAAATTCCGAGCTTTGTAGGCTGGACCGTTTCTGCCGCAAGAAATTATTGCAAGAACAATGGCCTTGAGATTGAGATCGTAGGAGCCGATGACGGCATTATTCGCCGTCAATATCCCGAAAAGGATGTGGTTGTGGAGAAGAGCTCAGCGCGCATCTTGGCGTATACCGACAAAGATACCCCGACCGAAACCGTTCAAGTACCCGACGTTACGGGCATGAGCGCGGTGGCGGCAAATCAGGTGCTCATCAATGCGGGGCTTAACATTCGCATTCTCGGCACCAAAAATTACCTGAGTGGCACAGGTGCCACCGTGGTATCCCAATCCATAGCGGCCGGAGAGGTCGTTCCCAAGGGTACTTGCATCGAGGTCACCTTCCGGTACCTTGACGATAAGGACTATGACAACAATTGGGAGACTTTAAACTAAAAGAATTGACAGACCTTCTGTCGGGAAGTTGAAAGAAATTTTCAAACCTGGGAGGGAAGGGCTGTGAAGCTTAAGCTTTTGTGCAATGCCGCGGGCATTTGTTGCGACGAAACCTATTTTGATTTGGAGATTGAGGATATTTCGACCGATTCTCGCAAAACCAAAAAGAATGCAATGTTCGTTTGTCTTCGCGGTATGCAATTTGACTCGCACAATTATATTCAAGATGCCATCAACAACGGTGCTGTCTGTATTCTGACCGATCAAAAATATCCCAAACCGCAAATGCGTGAGGAGGTTGTGTTTTTGCAATGTGGGGATACGCGAGAGGCGCTGGCACATCTTTGGCATGCCTGGTATGGATTTCCGTGCCGAGATCTTAAAATCATCGGTGTTACGGGAACCAACGGCAAAACGAGTGTGGCACACATGCTGCGCACCGTTTTGCGCACGGCTTGGCACTCTTGCGGCATCATCGGCAAGGTGTGGTGCGAAATCGAAAAAGGCGATATTCCAACCCAAAGTGAGGCAGGGCTTTCCAACCTGACCACCCCCGACCCACGCGATCTTTATCGCATTCTTGCGCAAATGCGCGATGAAGGTGTCGAATACGTGGTTATGGAGGTCTCCTCACACGCCCTGGCACTTGGCAAGCTGGCTCCCATCACCTTTGAGGCGGCCATCTTTACAAACCTTACGCCTGAGCATCTTGATTTTCACAAAACCATGGAGGCGTACGCCGCCGCCAAAGCAAAGCTCTTTCAAAAAACAAGGCTTGCAATTTGCAATGCCGACTCGCCCTATTGCGAGCGTATGCTAAAGGACGTCGCCTGCCGCAAGTTTACTTGTACAGCAAAGGGAAGTGTTGCAGACTACAGCGCCGATGAAATTGAGATTCGCTCACAAAACGGTGTTGCATACCGACTTTGCTCGGCGCGAACAAGGCTGCGCATCAGCTGCCCGATTGCAGGAGACTTTACCGTGACCAATTCCATGCAAGCCGCCATTTGCGCGCTTGAGCTTGGTTGCAGTCCTGCCGCTATCAAAACCGCCCTTGCTACAATGGGCGGCGTAAAGGGGAGAATGGAGCGTGTCCGCCTCGGTCTCGAAGCCGATTTTTCGGTCATTATCGATTATGCACACACGCCCGATGCTCTTGAAAAGCTTCTCTTGACCGCCAAAGGCTTGGTGCAAAAGGGAGGCAGAACAGTGGTGCTCTTTGGATGTGGCGGAGATCGCGACAGCACAAAGCGTGCCGTTATGGGTGAGATTGCCGCGCGTCTTGCCGACCAGGTCATCATCACCTCAGATAATTCCCGTGGGGAAGACCCCATTAAGATCATTTGTCAAATCGTTGCGGGTATTCCACAGCAAAAAGCTTATACCGTCATCCCCGACCGCGCCTCAGCCATCCGCTACGCCATCGAAAACGCAAAAGCGGGTGACTTGATTCTCTTGGCGGGCAAGGGACATGAAGAATATGAAATTGTAGGAGAGGAACGCCGCCCCTTCTTAGAAGGAAATCTTGTAAAAGAAGCCTTCATGGAGCGTTTACGCGCAAAAAACGGCGAAGATGAAAACAAAGGAGAACCGACTGTATGAAGATTACACTTTCCATGCAGAATGGTATCACGGCGCACGCACTTGCCCGTATGTGCCGCGGTGTCTTAAATAACGAAGAAAATTCCAACTTTAAAATAAATTCCATTTGTACCGACTCTCGCGAGGCAGATGCGAACACCGCATTTTTTGCACTTGTCGGTGAGCGCGTCAACGGTCACGATTATATTCCTATGGCGATC
Source organism: Clostridia bacterium (assembly GCA_017631775.1). The sequence goes on from JAGBSQ010000157.1 coordinate 5,582, forward strand.
GCGGCAGGATGCCGTTGCATTGTTTCGCAAGAACCCGTAGCGGCCGACGTGGTTGGCGAGAATGCCTGTGTAATTCTTGTAAAGGATAGCGAAATGGCGCTCTCCTATATGGCGAGCGCACAGCTTGAGGGTAGAAGCTTTCCTACAGTTGCCGTTACCGGCAGCGTAGGCAAGACCACCACCAAGGATATGATTGCCGCAGTTATGAAGGAGGGAAAGAACACGTACGTTTCCTCCGGTAATCACAACAGCGTAATCGGCATGCCGCTCTCGGTTATGGAGATCCCCGAAAATTGCGAATGCGCCATACTCGAGATGGGCATGAGCGATTTTGGCGAGATTGAACGTATGTCGCTTGTGGCACAACCCGATATTGCCGTTATCACCAACATCGGTACATCTCATATGGAAGCGCTTGGCGACCGCCGCGGTATTTGCCGTGCAAAACTTGAGGTTTTGTGTGGACTCAAAAAAGGCGGATACTTGATCCTCAACGGTGACGAACCGCTCCTTGCCAAAATCGGCGGCAAAAGTTACCACACCCTTTATGTATCCTTAACACGTCCAAATGCCGACTTTTTTGCACAAAATATTCGTGTTGAGCTTGGCGGAACCTACTTTGACGTTGTACACAAGGGAAAAACCTATTCCGATCTCTTTGTTCCCATCAGCGGACGCCACAACGTGTGGGCGGCACTTTACGCCTTTGCGGTGGCTACTCTGCAGGGACTGACACCCGAACAGATCAAAAACGGTCTTGCAAGCTTCCGCGGTGCCGATATGCGCCAACAAATCGAGCATTTTGGCGAAATGACGGTTCTTGAGGATTGTTACAACGCTTCTCCCGAATCGATGAGAGCCGCAATCGACGTTTTGTATGAGTGTACTCCCAAGGAGGGCAGACGCGTAGCCGTGCTTGGCGATATGCTTGAGCTTGGCAAGGATAGCATCAAGCTCCACCGCGCAGTCGGTGAATATCTGCAGAGTCGCGGAGTTGATCTTTTGATTGCCGTAGGCAACGGTGGCGTAGACATTGCACAAGGTGCTGTCAAAGCAGGTATGGATCCTGCAAAGACCCTGCTTTTTATCGATCGCAACGACGTTGATGCAATTGTTAAGGCTTTGGCTTCTCATACACGAGCAGGCGACACGGTTTTGTTCAAAGCAAGCCGCGGTGTTAAGCTCGAACGCGTAATTTCTCTACTCAAAGAACTTCACGAATGACAAAAAAGAGAGGATTATCAGATGAAAGATCTCATCATCACCTTTGTTTTGGTCACGCTTGGCGTATTTGCTCTTACTGCAATCGCAGAGCGCATCTTAATTCCCATCTTGCGCGCTCGCAAGGCGGGACAAAAAATTCTTGATATTGGCCCGGGATGGCACAAATCCAAAGAGGGAACTCCCACTATGGGCGGCATCGGCTTTATTCTTCCCATTTTGCTGGTCGTTTTCTTCTTCTTCATCAAGGTTGGCATTCAGGGTGATGCACCCGATTACATTCCCCTGGCTTTGACCATTGCATATGCGGTTGCCAACGGTGCCATCGGTTTTGTAGATGACTATTGCAAACTCATCAAAAAGCAAAACGAAGGCCTTACCCGAATTCAAAAAACGGTTTTGCAATTTGCCATTACGGCAGGCTACCTTTGCGTAATGGGATATACGGGAAACCTGCCCGGTGAAATTATCATTCCCTTGATCAATCTGCCCATTCGTGGCGCACTTTGGTATATTCTTGCCGCCTTGTTGGCCTTTGTCGTTGTCAACGGTGCAAACTATACCGACGGC
>JAGBSQ010000158.1 GCA_017631775.1 Clostridia bacterium
CGACAGTGACCCGCAATATGCCGGCATTGATAGCCGCCTGCTGCTTTCTCGCACAGCCGAGCTGATACGCGAAAAAGGATGGCAGATCGGCAACGTCGATGCAACCGTTGTAGCACAGGCACCGCGTCTTTCCCCCTACATTCAAGAAATGCGCGAGAACATTGCCGCCGTGCTTGATATTCCCCTTGATACCGTAAGCGTAAAGGCTACTACCGAGGAACACCTCGGCTTTACCGGCCAGGGTCTTGGCATTGCGGCACACGCCGTCTGTCTCCTCTTCCGCGATTAAAAGTATCCTCCGCCCGAAAACCATCAATTCAAACATCCCGTGTTTTCTTTTGTCCTATCCGTGCGAATGATACATGTTATCGTTAGCATTTTATGCGCGCACTCCCGATTTTGACAAAATTCTACACGCCCCCCTGCAGCTTTGCAAGAAAGGATTGTCTATGATTTATATTGCGCCCTCTTTGTTGGCGGCTGATTTCGCCAATTTGCAATCGGAAGTCAAGCAGATGGCCGATGCCGGTGCCAATTATCTTCATTTGGACGTGATGGACGGTGCTTTTGTACCCAACATCAGCTTTGGCGCGCCCGTTATCGCCGCGCTTCGTCCCTGCAGCAATCTCATCTTTGACGTGCACCTGATGATCAACGAGCCCATTCGTTACATCAAAGACTTTGTAAAAGCCGGTGCCGATATCATCACCGTGCATCTGGAAGCATGCCAAGATCTTGACGCTACACTTGCGGAGATCAAACGCCGTGAAATGCGTTGCGGTGTGGCAATTTCCCCTGCTACTCCCGTAGAAAAGCTTTTGCCTTATCTTGCTAAAATCGATATGGCTCTTATCATGACGGTCGTTCCCGGATTTGGCGGACAAGCGCTCATCCCTGAAACCTTAGAAAAGGTTCGAACAGTTCGCCGCTATGCCGAAAATATGGGTCTCAAGCTTGACATTCAAGTAGACGGCGGCATAAAAACCGAAAACGTGCATCTTGTTACCGAGGCAGGTGCAAACATTATTGTTGCAGGTTCTTCGATTTTTGGCGCAAAAAAGCCGCGCGAAGTCATTACAAATATGAGAAAGATCGCTGCCGAGTTCCCTTGGTAAGATAAATAACATAAAAAAGGCTGTTTTTACAGCCTTTTTTTGTGTAAATGTTGACATTATCATCATATTATGATATAATAAGTATTCATATTAAAGAAAGGAGATGAAAAAATGCTGGATAGATTGCATGAAATGCTTGCAGAAATGCCACCCGTCGCAACGGTCATTATTTCAATTGCTTGCATGCTGTTTTTTGGCTTTGCAATGACACGCTTAACAAAGCTGTTAAAATTGCCAAACGTAACTGCATACATCTTGGCGGGTATTCTCATTGGCCCTTATTGCTTAAATTTGATCCCCTCCAACGTTGTTGAAGGAATGGATTTTCTCTCTGATATTGCCCTGGCTTTGATCTCCTTTACAACAGGTGAGTTCTTTAAGGTATCCATTCTTAAAAAGAACGGCCCTCGCGTTGCCCTCATTACACTTTTTGAAGCCGGCGTGGCATCCAACATCATTTTTGTTCTTTCCTTCTTTATTCTGCGCCTGCAGCTTGGCTTCTCCATTGTGTTGGCCGCACTTGCGGCAGCCACGGCACCTGCCTCCACCATGATGACCATTCGTCAAACGGGTGCCAAAGGCGATTTTGTAAACACGCTTTTGCAGGTGGTTGCCCTTGATAACATTGTAGCGCTCTTGGCTTACGGAATTGCCATTTCGGTAGCCATTTCGCTCGGCTCCGGCGAGAGCATTTCGGCAAGCAGTATTTTGATGCCTTTGCTATCTAACCTCGGCGTTCTCGTGCTCGGCGGCTTCTTTGGCCTCTTTATGAAATTGTTGATGCCCAAAAAGCGTTCGAATGACAACCGTTTGATCATTTCGATTGCACTTTTGTTTGCATTTTGCGGCATTTGCGCACTCTTTGATATTTCTCCGCTGCTCGGATGTATGTCGATGGGTACGGTTTATATCAACATTTCGGGCGATGATAGACTCTTTAAACAGCTCAACTACTTCAGCCCTCCTATTCTTTTGCTGTTCTTTGTTCGTTCCAGCGTTAACTTCCGTTTGGATACACTCTCCTCCTCGGTCGGTTCCATTGGAGCGCTCCCCTTGATTGTTGTAGGTCTTTTGTATTTTGGTGTGCGCATCGTCGGCAAATATGCCGGTGCTTTTGTAGGCTCTATGCTTGCAGGCAAAGAAAAACGCGTGCGCAACCTCTTGGGTCTTGCCCTCATTCCGCAGGCAGGCGTTGCCATTCCCTTGGCTGCAATGGGCGCTCGTGCGCTTGGCGGCGAAATGGGCATTGCTCTCGAAACCGTTATTTTGGCATCTGCCATTCTTTATGAAATCGTTGGCCCTGCATGTGCAAAGCTTTCGCTTTACTACTCGGGCGCGTACTCCGACAAACTTGAGGATCTTGTTCCCGTTGAGGAGCTTGCTCCCACCGATACCCCTCGCTCCGAGGTTGAGCTTTTGATTGAAAGAATTCAAAAAATTCAAGAAAAGCTCCCCGAAGCAACTCTTCAAGAAGAAAATGAGGAAGCCTTTGACGAGGCTGCCGAAGAGCATTATGCCGCGACTCGCCCCATGATGCGACATATTCACAGTAACAAACGATAAAGGAGAATTGTTATGATCGATCCTATTACCAACCTCTTAGGTGACTGGGCCACAGGACTCAACGCCTTCTCGGTTATTTTACGCATTGCCCTTTCCCTTTTGCTTTCTGCTTACCTTGGCTTTGAGCGTTCCTCCAAACGTCACGCGGCAGGCTTGCGCACCTTTATGGTCGTTTCTCTTGCAACCACAATTGCTATGCTGCTTGATCTTTACCTCTTAAACAGCGCACAAAGCGGTCTTTATCTCATTTCTGCGGCAAGCATTATTTCGGTAGCCATCATTACCGTTAACTCCATCCTTTACAGCTCCCGTAGCCAAATCAAGGGCCTTACCACCTCGGTAGCTCTTTGGGCAAGTGCCGTTTTGGGACTTTGCATAGGTGCAGGTTTTTACACCGTTACCCTTGTTTCCTACATCGCATTTATTTGCACACTTTCGGTATTCCCCCGCATGGAACGTTATTTCAAAAACCGTTCCAACCACTTCGAGGTCCACTTGGAGCTCAAAAACATTGCTTACCTGCAAAACTTTGTAACCACCATTCGCGAGCTTGGCATGAAGATCGACGATATTGAAATGAACACCGCATATCAACATTCCGGTTTGAGTGTATATTCCATTTCCATCTCCATCAGCAACCAAGAGCTCAAAAAGTACAAAACCCACAGCCAAATTATTGAAGCTTTGCGCTCCCTCGATTACATTTATCACATTGAAGAAATGGTTTAAAACAAAAATAAGCCCTGCGTGCTTGGCACGCAGGGCTGTTTTTTTATTTGCTTATTTTGCTGCTACTTCTTTCTTCTCAACGATCTTCTTGATAACGATCAAGGTTGCAATGGTGAGAATGACGCCGATGGGCAAGCAGATCCATGCATTTTGAATAAATCCTGCAAGGATGAACATTACAAAGGAGATACCTGCTACGGTAATGGCGTAAGGCATTTGAGTGGAAACGTGGTTGATGTGGTTGCACTCAGCACCTGCAGAGGACATGATGGTCGTATCCGAAATGGGCGAGCAGTGGTC
>JAGBSQ010000159.1 GCA_017631775.1 Clostridia bacterium
CGTCGGGGATTTGAATATCCTCGGGCATTACGTAAAGCTCGTTCTCGTCGTAGCTTTCGTCAAAATCCGCATTGTCATTGCGAACAAATCTTTTCAGTAAATTCATTTTGTGCCTCCTATATGTTCCTCATACAAAATACTGTTTAGTGGGGCGCAAACAACGCGCGCCCGACGCGAACGATATTCGCGCCCTCTTCGATAGCAACCTCAAAGCTATCGGACATTCCCATCGACAAAATGGGCCTACCTATATTATGAAGGTTTTTTTGCCAAATGTCAAGACATAATTGAGAAGTTTTGCGAAAATATTCGCGATATTCTTCATTTTTTTCACATTTTGGCGCCATTGTCATAAATCCGCGCAAATTTAGGTGCGAAAATTGACCCAAGGCCTTGCAAAACGCCTCGGCATCATCGGGGCAAATTCCGCTCTTGTTTTCTTCCATGCCGCTATTGATTTCTACCAAAACGTCCATTACAATGCCTCGTTTTGCGGCTTGTTTTTCAATCTCTTCGGCAAGAGAGAGACTATCGAGCGAGTGGATCATTGCCACCTTATCGATGATGTATTTGACCTTGTTTTTTTGCAACGTGCCGATGAAATGCACGCGCAAATTTTCGCGATTAAGGGCATCCCAATGCTCCAAAAGCTGTTGCACGCGGTTCTCGCCAATGTCGTTGACGCCCAAGCTGTGCAAATAGTTGATGTGGTCGGTATCGGTGTATTTAACTGCCGCCAGAAGTGTGACCTCTCCCCCACCGCTCCTCTCTTTGGCCGCATCGATGCGGGCGCGAATGGCGGCGAGATTTTGGTCAACGTATGAAAAGGTTTTCATCGGTACACCTTCCCTTCGTAAAGATCTTTGCCCGAAACAATGATGATGTCGTTTTCGGCGATCTCGGTCAAGGAACCCTCACCCGGGAGCGCCGCAATGGCATAGCCTTCGCCACGCCAAATGATGTCGGCTCGGCGGAAGCGCACTGTGCTTTCCTCAAATACATAAACACCTGTTATGCCGTTTTGTGTAACGAGTGCGGTTTCGGGAATGTAAAGTCCCTCGCTCTCACCAACGGTAATTTCAACCGTTTGCTTGCGGTAAAAGAGAAAATCGCTCGGGTGGCTCTCGCAAACAAAAACTGCAAGTACGGAGCCCTCTCCCACAACCGTTTTTTCCAACGTCAGCTTTGCGGTAGCATCATCGTTTTCGGGAAAGGTAAAGCGATAGGTCTTGCCGGTGCGAAGGCTCGATGCCGCCGTGGGCGTGAGCTTGATGGCAAGATACCACTCGTATCCGTACACCAATTTTCCAACCGTTTGCCCCTCGGGCATAACGGGGTCGCGTTCGATTAGCGCGTCAAGCGTTTCGGGGGTGAGATCCTCGAGCGCTTGTGCGGTAAAAATGCTCTCAAAACCGTCAACGTATCCGCTATCATAGAACATTCCCGAAGAGGTCTCACTTTTGATTTCGGTTGCGGATGCGCCTGCAATCAGGCTTGCTTTTTCGTCCTTTAAGGATTGCAGATGCGCCTGTGTCTCGTCGGTGTTCCCCACAAGAGAGACGTAACGGTTGAGCGCTATGAGCAGCTTTTCCTCAAGAGCCGGAATTCGATCAAGATTGCCTGCCTCGGTCGCCTCGCTGATCTCGGCATACAAAGACAGATACTCGGCGCGATATTTGTTCGCCTCGGAAAGAGGTGTGCCCGGCTTGAGTTGGCTATCCTCCAAAATGCGAATGGAGCGGTTGATGCGAGAAAGGCGCAGCTGTGCCGCCGCAAGCTCCTCCCCACTCATTGGGACTGCCCAAACGTTTGCCACAGCAACGTTTTTGCCAACCTTGGTGCCGTTTTCAACCAAAACGTCAACAAGTCCCGCCTCGGTTGTGCTAAGCACCTCCTCGGTGCGAAAGAGGTAAGCCTCGCCTGAGGTGATTTGTGTGTCGGTAATGCGGCGCGCAGGCGTAGTGAGAACATTGCCCATATTGAAGTTCATTGCGTGTGCAACGGTATAAACAATAAGTCCGAGCATTGCAAGAGTAACCGCAAAGCGCAATGCATATTTTTTCAAAAATCCCGTTCTTGTCATGCTCTGCCCTCCCTATCTTGGAAGCGCGAAATGATCTCACGGCAAACCTCGTCAAGAGAGCGCAGCGCACCGTCCTTTTCCATTTCCACCCACTCGACGTAAGGCTTGGCAGAGAACCAAGTCAATTGTCGCTTGGCATAGCGACGGGTTGCGGTTTTGAGGTTTTCGGTGGCCTCGGCAAGCGTTTCTTCTCCATCGAGGTAGCCGAGCAGCTCCTTGTATCCAATGGCTTGTGCGGCGGTGAGGTTGACCTCGAACACGCCCTCACTCTTCAATTTTTGCGTTTCCTCTAAAAGGCCTTCCTCAAGCATGATATCCACACGGCGGTTGATGCGATCGTAAAGCACCTCGCGGTGGGGATAACGAAGTCCGATAACAACGGCCTCATAAGGCGTTTCGGCCTTTTGCGAGCGACGGTCGAATTCGCTTTTGGGAATGCCGGTCTGCTCGTAAATTTCAAGCGCGCGGACAACACGCTTGACGTTGTTTTTGTGAATGGCATCGGCGCTTTCGGGGTCTACTGCGCGCAATCTTTCATGGAGTGCATCAACGCCCTCTCTTTCGGCAAAAGCAAAAAGGGATGCGCGCAATGCTTCGTCGGCATGGGTCTCCTCCATCTCACCGCACAAAAAACGGTCGAGGTAGAGGCCTGTTCCGCCGCAAAAAATGGGCAGCTTGCCACGCGCGGAGATATCTTTGACAGCTTCTCCCGCAAGGGTGACGTACTCGGCGCAGGAAAAGGGTGTTTCGGGGTCGACCGCATCGATGAGGTGATGCGCAATGCCGCATTTTTCTTCTTCTGTCGGCTTTGCCGTACCGATGTTCATGCGGCGGTAGACCTGCATAGAGTCGCAGGAAACGACCTCGCCGCCAAGGCGTTTTGCAAGCTCAACCGAGACTGCCGTTTTGCCGCTTGCCGTAGGACCTACTACGGCAAGCATTTTGATTTTTTGTTCAGTTGCCATAGTTTCCTCCTTCAAGCGTTACAAAATGGGGCGCATAACACCCCATTTTAGAATTACTATAATTATTATACAATATGTCTCGCGTTTTGTCAAGAAAGATTGCGGCTATTGCTGCGATTATTCTTGCATATACGCCACTGCCTCGGCAAGTGTTTTGCCCTCCCCGAGGTACACGTCGGATGCCGCAACCAAACGTTCTTGGGCAGTTTGATGGCTATCATAAACGCCAACGGTCGCAAACCCTGCGTTCTTTGCGGTTTCAAGTGCCAAGGCGGAATCCTCAAACACGGCCGTTTTTTCAACCGGTGTTTTCAGCACCTCGCATGCGGCAAGAAAAACGTCGGGGCGCTCTTTGCCCACGCCGATATCCGAGCAAGAAAGAATGGTTTGGGGAGTGAAAAACTCGGCAAGTCCGCAAGCTTCGAGCGCAATGCCCAGGTATTTGCGGTCGGTGGCGGATGCAAGTGCAACACCGATGCCACGCTCGCGCAAGGCCGCCAAAAGGTCATACGCGCCCGGCTTTGCTTTTGCCACGGTGCTATAAAAACGGTGTACGTAAGAGGCGGCAAAAGCATCGAACTCCTCGGCACTGCAGGGAACGTTCAGGTAGCCGTGCAGATAGGCGATGGCTTGGCTGAAGATCATTGTGCGGACGTGGGTATCAAAATGATGGGTATCCATTGGGAAATGCGGATCGCCAAAATAGCGCGCTCCCATGTCGCTCCAAAAGCAGTCCCAAAAGGACAAAGAATCGACAAGCGTGCCGTCCATATCAAAAATTGCGCCTTGAATTTTCATAAGCATATCCCCTTTTCTCTTTGCGAGGTAGTCTTGAGAATAGTATACCATTTTTAGAAAGAAAATACAAGAGATACGAAAAAAATCTCCCAACACCGTTTTGATGTTGGGAGATTTGCATCAGCGATAAAAGCTATTGCCGCCGATGAATTCGCGCACGATGCTGGTAGGCGGAATTTCGTCATCGACGTCGGCTTCGTAAACGTAGTTGAGGATTTTAACGATTGCGCGCACTTGGTCGTAGCAATCATCCTCGGGGCCAATCTCGCGCAAAAGCGGATAGATGTGGCGCTTGAGAACCGCCAGCTCGTAGAGCGTGGAGCTGTTGAAAATAACGTCGGCGTTCTCTTGGAAGGGGAAGATCCATCTCTCCTCGCCGCGGCGCACCGAATCCCACATGGCGAGCGTTTTTTGAACCGACGAGCCTCTTGTTTCAAAGTCACGCACGGTTCTGCGAAGCAGGCGCAAATATCTGCTTGCAATGCGGTTGTGGTCATCGAGATTGAGAGGCAAGATCGGGCAGACGTACATCTTGAATATCTTGCCGGCATCCATCTTTTCGGGCAGCAATACCGGATTGAGGGCGTGCAGACCCTCTACAATGATAACGGTATCCTCGCACAGGCGCATACGGTGCCCTACCCACTCGCGCTTTGCGGTTTTGAAGTTGAAAACGGGAATTTCGACCTCCTCGCCTGCCAAAAGGCGCTCAAGGTGGTTGGCGAACAGCGCGGTGTCAATGGTGTTGATGTGTTCGAGGTCGATGCTTCCGTCGGGCTCGGTGGGAATTTTGTCGCGGTCGATATAGTAGTCGTCAAGGCTCATCAAAATAGGCTTTTTGCCATGCACGCGCAACTGTGTGGCAAGGCGGTTGGCAGAGGTGGTCTTGCCCGAGGAGCTGGGGCCCGACAAAAGGACCGCTTGGACACCTCTCTCGCAGATCATATCGGCAATTTGCGAAAAACGCTTTTCGTGCAGAGCCTCGTTTACGCGAATGAGCTCGCGAACCTGATCGGTTTCGACAAGTCCGTTCAGGTCTGCAACCGTCTCACAGCCCATCAGCTCGCCCCAACGCTTGCCCTCTGTGTAAACCGCAAAAAAGTTGGGCATTTCGTGGTAATTGGAAACACGGTCGGGGTTGTTGCTATCGGGGAAAATAAAGATGAAGCCTTCGGGCGCGGGCAAAATATTCCACGAGCGCAAAAAGCCGGTAGAGGGTGCCATTTCGCCGTAGAAGTAGTCGGCAAAATCGCCAACCTCATAAAGGTCGATGCGCTCCTTTTGGCGGTAAGCAAGCAGTCGTGCTTTGTCATACTGTCTGTGCTCTTCAAAATAGCGAATGGTCTCGGCGGTGGGCATTCTGCGGCGGCGCAGAGAAATGTCTTCGGCAACGATGCGCTCAACCTCTGCCTTCATTTCGGCGGCGGAAAAATCGGGCGCGCCCGAAACTTTAACGTAAGCACCGGAACCGACTGTGCAGTTCATTTGCGCCTCTGCATGCGGCCAACGGCGGTGCAATGCCAAAAACAAGATGAACTGTGCCGTTCTTCTATAGGTATCGTGACCCATAGGGTCGTTGTAGCGGAGCAGACGAATAACGCCATGCGATGCCGCCATTGCGCGGCGCATCGATTCTCTCTCCTTGGCATCCTCAATGCGGTAAGGGATATAGTTCAGGGTAAATACACGTCCCGAAATTTTGGCCGCTAAGGGATCCTCTGAAAGTGTTCCCTTCATCATGCCCATTTCGGTAATGAGCTCCAGGAGCGTTTGCCCCGGTTTTGCGGTGGTTTCAATTCCGTCTATCCATAGTTTCATAGGGTTCTTCCTTTCTGGGGGTGGTCATGCATATAAAAATATGGTTGACCACGGAAAAAAGTTTCCGGTAGTCAACCATTATCGGTGGTTTGTAGAAACGCTTGCCCATATTGCAAGTATATACCATTTGTTAAGAGAAATTTCTTCTTTTCTACAGTATATCACATTTTGCAAAAAATGTCAAGGGTTTATTTTGCATTATGCTCCTTGTATGCCGCAATAACGTACTCGCCAAAGAGCTGACCGAGGCGAAGCGTGCTCATAGCATCGTAGTGAGCAATGTCGGGAGAGCCGTGAGGCTCAGCACCCCATTCGAGGCCTTCATCAATGGTAGAAAAATAATAGTTCAAGGAGGAGTCGCCTGCCATTTTCTCTTTTGCGGCATTGACCTCGCGGTAACCCGGCCAGCAGGGACTATCCGAAATTCCGGCATCGATAAAGCAAATGCCGCCCTCCTCGGCGTATTTGGAAAAGTCCTCTCTCAAATAAGAAACAAAATTGCTCTGTATCTCATAATAACGGTTGTATACGTGCTCTTCAAAGGAATCGGACTCGCCCTGCATCCAACAAACGGCACCAATGCGCGCATCATATCCCGCATTGGTAAGCGCCTTCATGTAGGTGTTCACGTATTTTCGCATCGCCTCATAGACCGAGCCACGATTGCCATACGCCAGCCATTGATAGTAGAGCGACGTTGCCGAATAGGTGTATTTGAGAATGATAACCTCCTCGTCACGCCATTCCTTGGAGAATCTTTCTGCCATGCCTACCTCGGGGCCGAAGTGGTCGGCAGAATATGCACAACTCAGGTCAACGTCAACAAACTCGCCGTTGGAGCAGTTGAGGTGATTATCTACACAGTAGTTGATATGCACCGTGTCAAAACCGTTTTTGTAGATGTCAAACTGATCGGGGGTGGTGTACTTTTGCAAATACTCAATGCAGCCAATACCGGTGGCATTGCTCTGCCCCATAAGCAAAATGACCTTTACGCGCTTGCCATTACCCTCGGGCAGGTTTTGCGGCTTTTGAAAATCGGTGTGCATATTCATGTTTTGCGCTTTGCCGGGCCACTCGTTCGAGCGGTTCCACAAATACAAACCGACACCCGCGCAAGCACAAACAACTGCCATAACCGAGCAGATAACAATTAAAAGGACTTTTTTCTTTTTCATTTTTTACTCCTCAACATTGGGAAAATCGTGGAGGCTGCCGCATGCGACAGCCTCCGTTGCTTTGTCAAAATTCTTGATTAGATCGTTACAGGAACGAAGAAGTATACGCAGAACAGAATTGTTACGATAAGAGCAACAACAGATACGTTCCATACGGGCTTTTCTTTCTTGTCGATCGCATACTTAATAACGTTGATGAGGTATGCAACAAGAGACATAACGGTGTAGGTAACCATACCGATACCGATACCCTTGGTGATGGAGTAAGAAAGAAGCATTACAACGATGGTCAGGAATGCAGAGGTTGCGCTGATAGCATCGTCCATATCAACAGACTTAATGTTGTTCTTCATCATGAGAACGCCAACGTAAATGAGAGCTGCTGCAGTTGCCGCACCGGGGATAACTGCAAATACGGGCATTGCAAACATTGCCAAGAAGAACATAATAGCAGTGGTGAAAGAGGTCAAACCGGTTCTACCGCCTGCGGATACGCCTGCACCGGACTCAACGAAGGTGGTAACGGTAGAGGTACCGAGAACTGCACCTGTGCAAGTAGCGATGGAGTCGGAGATCATGATCTTGTCGTAGTTGTAGGGCTTGTTGTTCTCGTCGGAGAGAATTCTGTTACCGCCGCAGCAACCAACGATGGTACCCATGGTATCGAACATATCGATCATACACATGGTGATGACAACCATGATTACGGTGAATACGCTGCCGCCCTCGGGAACGAGGCCTTCCTTGAATACGTCAACGAAGGAAAGGAATACGGAGTTTTCACCTGCAAAGAAGTTAGCAAAGTTCTCCCAGAACTTCCAAGAGATGCCACCCTCACCTGCAAGAACACTCAGATCGGTAACACCGAAAGGAATGCCGATAAGGGTTGCGCCGATAATACCGAGAATAACGGAGCCCTTAACGTTGAGCTTATCAAGAATAGCGATGAGGAACAAGCCGATGAATGCAACGATTGCAGTCTTGCAAGCCTCAAAGCTGGTAAAGTTAACAAGACCAACTTGAACGTAGGGGTCTGCTACAATGATGCCTGCATTTTGGAAGCCAATGTAAGCAATGAACAAAACGATACCAATGGAAATGGAGCTTCTTACTGCTACGGGCATGCCGTCGAATACGAGTTCACGGAAGGACTTGCCATTGATTTTAACAAGAGTAAGGATAAGGAAAAGAACGCCGGAGATAAGAACCATCATGAAGGCTTGACCAAGGGTAAAGCGAACGCCGTAGGTATCAGCTGCCCAAAGAGCAACGAGACCGCCCAAGAGGGAGTTCAGACCCATGCCGGAAGCTTGTGCCAAAGGCATTTTTGCAAAGAACGCCATCAAAAGAGTACCAATGATTGCGCCAAGTGCGGTTGCGATGAATACAGAGGGCCAATAAGCACCCAGATCGGGGCTTACAAGAATTTGTGCGGGGTTAACTGTCAGGATGTAAGCCATTGCAAGGAAGGTTACAATACCTGCGATAATTTCGGTTTTGACGTTGGTTTGCTTTGCAACGGGATCAAAGCCGAGTGCCTTGAAAAACTTGTCTTTCATTTTTTTCCTCCTTCTATATTCTGTTTTTTTCAGAATATGGGATTATTCTATCACAATTTTTGTGCAAATGCAACCCTTTTTTGACAAAAAATTGCTTTTTGTTCATTTTTGGGGATTTTAGCATGCTAAAATATTCTTTTTGGGGCAGGTTTCGCTCTTTTTTTATAAAATAAAAAAATATCGCAAAAAGTCTTGCTTTATTCAAAAAATTTTGCTATACTTATACTGTAAAATAATCAAGGAGGATCCCTATATGGCATTTACATATATTATTGGTGGCAAAATCGTTCTGCCCGAGGCCGTAATTGAAGGAAAAGCACTCGCTTACTCCGAAGAGACCGGCAAAATTGAAGGCGTTGTCGATACCGTTCCCGCAGGAGCTGACGTGATCGACGCCCGCGGTAACTACGTTGCCCCCGGTCTTGTAGATATTCACATTCACGGCTATCTCGGTGAGGATACCTGCGATGCAAAGCCCGAAGGCATTAAAAAAATGGCTTACGGAGTAGCACAAAACGGTGTTACCTCTTTCCTGCCCACCACAATGACCGTTGCAAAGAACGAGATCATTGACGCGCTCAACGCTGTTCGCTCCGTTAAGGAAGAAAGCAAGACCTGGGACGGCGCCGAGATCATCGGTGTTCACGCCGAAGGCCCGTTCATCAACCCCAACAAGAAGGGCGCGCAGGCTGAAGAAAACATTCTCGTACCCGATGCGGATTTCATTTTGGAAAACGCCGATATCATTACATCTGTAACCCTCGCTCCCGAAATGGACCCCGACCACAAGTGCATTAAGTGCTTGGCGGCAAAATCCAAGGTGCTCGTTTCGATGGGTCACACCGATGCAAAGTTTGAAGAATCTATGAGCGCGGCTCGCGACGGTGTAAACCACGCAACCCACCTCTTTAATGCAATGTCTGCCCTCGCACACCGCAACCCCGGTGTTGTTGGCGCGGC
>JAGBSQ010000160.1 GCA_017631775.1 Clostridia bacterium
AGTGCTGCTGCGGTGGGCTCGTTTATGATACGGAGAACCTCAAGACCTGCGATCTTACCTGCATCCTTGGTAGCCTGACGCTGTGCGTCGGAGAAGTATGCGGGAACGGTGATAACCGCTCGATTTACGGTGGTGCCGAGATAGCTCTCAGCATCTGCCTTCAGCTTTTGCAAAATCATTGCGGAGAACTCTTGAGGGGTGTAGTTCTTGCCGTCGATATCCTTTTTAAAGCCGGTACCCATCTCACGCTTGATGGAGATGATGGTGCGATCGGGGTTGGTGATTGCCTGTCTTTTTGCAACTTGGCCTACCATTCTCTCGCCGGTCTTAGAGAATGCAACAACAGAAGGTGTGGTTCTTGCTCCCTCGGGATTGGGGATAACGATGGGCTCTGCGCCCTCGTAAACTGCTACACAAGAGTTGGTTGTACCCAAGTCAATACCAATAATTTTTCCCATAATAAATTTCCTCCAAATATATAAAAGTAGTTTTTAACAAATTGAATGCGGTCTTAGTTTGCAACCTTGACCATTGCATAACGGATGACCTTGTCACCCTTGCAGTATCCCTTTTGGAAGACCTCTACGATCTCACCGTCGCCATACTGCTCATCCTCCACGTGCATAACCGCATTGTGGAGATTGGGATCGAACGTTTTGCACTCGATCTCCTTGACGCCCATCTTTTCCATGGCGTCATCAAATGCCTTAACGGTCATTTCAAGTCCCTTTGTAACAGCTTCCACGTTATCGGACTTGCTTGCGCGCTCGAGATTATCCAGGATTGGGAGCAGGTGTGCGATGCAATCGCTGTAAGCATCTGCCCAAACGCCCTCCTTCTCTTTTGCGCTTCTCTTGCGGAAGTTATCGTACTCCGCCATCATACGCATATATCTATCGTTGCATTCCTCGCACTCGGCTGTTTTTTGAGCCAATTTTGCACTGAGCTCTGCAACCTCGTCATTTTTCTTTGTTTTCTTTGCCTTTGCGGCATCCTTCGGCGCTTCGGTCTTTACCTCTGCCTCATTCGCCGCGGTTTTCATTTCCTCCATCGGGTTCTCCTCCGTTTAGTTGTTTGTTCGTGTGTATCAAATTGGATATGTTGCCGCTAAGTCCTTCAAGCGTTGCCAATACCTTGGCGTAGTCCATTCTGCGAGGACCGATAATGCCGATGGCACCCAATGTTTTGCCATCCTTAACGATAGGCTTGAAGACCAGCGCGGAATTGTTCATCACCTTAACCTGACTTTCGGAGCCGATGAGAACGCTTACGTCTTCTGTTTCGCTTTGCGAAACAAGATTTAGGATATCCTCTTTCTTTTCGAGGGTACCGAGCAACCCCTGAAGCTGTGTAACGTCGCTGTATTCGGGATATTGCAAAAGTCTATCAAGACCGCTGACGCGCATCTCTCCGTGGTCGGACTCGTTGAGAAGATCGTAAATGACCTTAATAACATTCCCCACAATGGCGCTGTCAATTCCCATTTCCTGCTCAATTCGCATCATAATGGGAAGCGTGATCTGCTCTGCAGAAAGACCTACGAGCGTGGAGTTGAGCACGCGCGCGAGCTTTGTAACTGCCGCTTGTGTGAACGCCTGCGACTCGGAATGCAGATGCTTGCTTTTAACGTTGCCGTTGGAGTCGACCGCCACCAAAATAATGTGATCATTATCGAGATAAATGGTTTCGAACTTTTCGACACGAACCGAATGAAGCTTTGGCTTGATGGCAATGCCCGTGTAGTTGGTCATTGACGATGCCAGATTGGAAGCCGCCAAAAGGATTTGGTCAAGCTCGCCCATTTTTGCTTTGAGAAGCGCGTTGATTTGCGCGATCTCATTGGTGGTCATGGCGTAACGCTCGATGAGCGCATCAACGTAAAAGCGGTAACCGAGCTCACTCGGAACACGTCCTGCCGAGGCATGAGGCTGTTCGAGGTAGCCCATTTCCTCAAGCTCTGCCATTTCGTTACGAATGGTTGCAGAGGAGCAGTTGATGTGCTGACTTTGCAAAATATACTTGGAGCCAACCGGCTCGCCGCCCTCGATGTGGGCATCAACGATTGCTTTTAATATCTGCTTTTTTCTCTCGCTTAATTTGCGATTTTCGTCCTTCACCGCCAAATTGCTCCTTTCTACTGCCTTTTTCTTGTTTTTTAGCACTCGATTTGCTTGAGTGCTAACTTACGATATAAATTTACCACGTTTTTGCCTGTTTGTCAATGGTTTTTGCCAACAATTTTATGAACATTTTGTTAATATTGCATTTGAGTGCTAAAAAAGAGCTCTGCCGAAGCAAAGCTCTTTTTGTGTGTTTTTTGTTATAATTCAAAATCGTTTTTTCTCTTGTTCTCAGCGCTCCAAAAGGCTTGCATAAGGTACAAAAGAACAAAATAACCGATCAGGAGCATGGCGATGTCGCCAATATAATAGGTGATTACCAAGATCCATTCTTCCGCATCCTGCGGCAATCCCCAAAAGAAGATATCGTAGTACAAACGCGAAAGCAGCTTAACGCCCGAGGGAATGAGTGCTGAGAAAAAGCAAAGCTTGGAAAGCGGATTTTTGAGGTTGAAGAGACCTTCTAATGGGAACAGCTCTTGCATAATCCCTTCCCCTCTTCCCTTTTGCATCAAGGGGCGGCAGCAGAACTCTGCCAAAAAGAGAACGCCAAGCATCTGCAAAGCATCCATCAAAACGGTAAAGAGCATGCTGGGAAGCTCCTCGCCAAAGAGAACGTCCCAACCCGGGAAAGACATCAATGCAAAGTCAACGATGGTGGTAAGGAGATATCTTGCCACGATTGCGATGGCCGAAATGACGGCAAATGGCTTGATTTCGCTTTTGCCAAATCGCAGATAAATATAAATAAGGAAAGCAAACGATCCCCAATAAAAAGCAAAGTCTGCCAAGGTAGCAATCACTTCTGTCCACAAAAACAAAAGGATCGAGTTTCGCCAAAGCACGTTGCTTGAGAGCAACAGATAAATTGGGGTATAAACAAAAGATAAAAAGCCGACGCAAGCGATTGCAAAAATCAAAAAACGCTTTTTTTCGTGTTTGATGCAAAGCTCGTCAAACAAACAGTCTCGCACGTGACACCTCCGGGGGAAAATCTAACTTATTATAGCACATTTTATGGCTTTGTGTCAACCTATTTGGCAATTTTTTGCCGCTTTCATAGACTGATATAAAGAATTCAAAATTGGAGGTTCTCTTATGCCCTACAAAAAAGATTGCACCGATTGCTTTGATCATGCCGCGCTGATGGAACGCGTACATACTTTGGCGGACCGATATCCGTTTACCACTCTCTCTTCCATTGGCACATCTATTCTCGACCGCGCTATTCCCATTTTACATATCGGAGAGGGTGAACGGCGTGTTCTTTACATTGGCGCTCACCACGGAATGGAGTGGATCACCTCGCTCGTGCTTGTGCGATTTTTGGAGGAGCTTTGCGACCTCATAGAGAA
>JAGBSQ010000161.1 GCA_017631775.1 Clostridia bacterium
CAACAACGATGGCTTTACGCTGACGGGATGTGACGGAATGTTGGAATATCACCAAAAACCGCGTGCATCTTATAGCCTGTATGCCGATTATTTTTGGTATGAGCGCGGCGACATTATTTCCATAGGCAACCGCGAATGTATCTATTACTGCTTCCCCAAAAAGGATGGCGTAGTAGCAAAAACACGTTTGGCGGCAGAGGAGCTCTTCAAAATCTCGCTCCCTGAGTCTCGCCGAAAGCAATAATTTTATTCCCCCCCGAATTGTTCGGGTCGCATTTCTGTTCCGGAGGACCTTTTTATGAAAACAGCTTACAAAAGAATTCTTGTGTGTCTTTTGACCATTGCAATGCTGCTCCCTGCATTGAGTACGGCAGCAGGCCCTGCGTTTGCGGCACTTACCAGTGGCTCCATCAACAATATGGACCCCAATCTGTTCAAAAAAGTCATTTCCCCCGCAGAGCCCACGCTGAATTTGGAGAACAGCGGTGGTATTCGTTTTGCCACCAATATCAATCTCGAAAAATATGCAGCGCTCAAAAAGTTTTGCAAGGATAGAAGAATTACCGATTTTACCATCGGCACTTTGATTGCTCCCTTGGATTACATTATTGAAGCAAACGAGTTCAGCACCATGGCGCTCGGCTTTTTGGATTACAAAACACCCTACCTCGACATCAAAGCAAACACCGAGGATTTCTACGACGGTGAAAAAACGGTAGCCGAGGGCTATGACGAGCAATATGTGGCTTCCATTATCAACATCAAGCTCGAAAACCGCGACCGCAAGTTTGCGGCTATCGGTTACATTCAGCTCCGACTCAGCAACGGCACTGTTTTCACCGTTTACAGCTACGACAACCAAGATATGGCGAAGGTTCAAAAAAATGCGTTTTCTGTTGCGGAAGTTGCAGCCAAGGCTCTTGAAAAGGATACTTGGAGCGAGGAAGAGCGCGCAATGGTTCAAGACCTTGCCACAGTAACCCCCACGGTTTTGACAACGGGTAGCGACCAAGTAACCGATTTCCGCTACACGCGTAGTCAGGCATACTTCACCTATGTCAACGAGGAAACAACATTCTACAACCGCATCACCTACAACGGTGCCAACGGTTGGAGATTGCAAACCAACACAAAGAGCTATAACCACTTTAAGGATGTCAGCGCAGGACAATCCCTGGCACTGTATATGGATGAAGGCTTCAACGATGTTGAAACGCCTCTTTCGATTCATCAAAACGGCAGTGAGGTCATCATCACCGCAAAGGGAACAGATTCCACAGCAGAGCTTATGCTCGACAACTTTGCGCTGGATTTCTGCGATTCCAATGGCGTATCTCTCTACAACGTAAACGGTATAGAAGTTGATTTTGGCGGCGATATCAAACTGACGGGTAAAATGAACTCCACCGATGCTGTTTACGGCGGTGGCGAAACCTTTAATGACTCCAACAAGCGCGGAAAAACAATGAGCCTTTATATTTCCGACGCATACGATGCAGGCGGCTCTTACGTTTCTATTCCTCTTTTCAGCACCTCTCGCGGCGGCGGTATGTTTGTCAACCGCTACGAGCCTATGATCGTCTCTTTCCCCAAAAAGGATGAGGTGGGCAACTGGAGCTTGGTGATTGATGCCGAGATCGTAGACTGCTATTTCTATGCAACGGGCAATATTGCCGATGTTCTGCAATCTTATGTAGATCTCACAGGTCACGCATCGCTCCCCGAGGAGTGGGCGCAAGGCTATCTTGTTTGCCGCTATGCTCCCGACTTTAACAGCTTGACCGACATCAACGGCAACACCGAGGGTGTATATTGGTTGGAAACTCTCCCCAATCCCAACAAATACACCTTCACGCCTCACCTTCCCCTTACAGCAGAGGCAGCCGCAAAGCTTACAAAGAACGCAAACATTCAGGATAAAACAGGTAAGATCACCTATTACATTTACATCCAAGAAAACGTTGCCGAAGATAAAAACGGCAACGGTCGAAAGGGTGAGACTTACTTCCAAAGCGTAAGCGATCCCTCTGTTTGCTATTACAGATATGAGGACCTTCCCAACAAGGAAGAATGCTACTACGATAACCCAACCAAGGTTTCCTTGGCATCTAACCCCAATGCACTTTGCCACAAAAAGAGTGTAACCTACGGAACGAACTACTTCCATTATATCATTGAAGATGAAACCGAAGATTTCAACTATAACGGAATTACAGGTGAAACCTACTTTTTGCGTGTAGGCTCCAGAGGAGGTCCCGGCGGAGCAGGTACTATCTACATTGTTGAAAGCCTGATCGAAGCAGGCATGAAGCCCACAGGCGTTATTTTGGAGGGTGCCGACTGGTACAACATGGCAACCGACGGCCCTACTTGGGTAGGCCTTAAAAAATTCGTTGAATATCTCGATTCTCAAAACATCAAAACCTTGGTATACACCTCGCTCGGCTACCTTACAGGCAGCACCATGGGCAAAAACTTCAAAGACGCATACAGACTCTCGATAGACGTTTGGGAGTGTGATCCCATCACCGGTCAAAAGACCGATATCCCGATTGCAACCAACGTTACCGCTATTCCCAAGAGTGACGAAACAAACAACCCCGATACCACAAGCGATGGCTCGCAGGTATATTTGGATATTACCAATCCCGCTGCGGTAAAGTGGTATATCGATACCGTTTGGGGCGAAATGATGAAGCTCGGCATCGACGGCATCAAAATCGACTTCTGCGAGTCTGTTCCCAACGAAGGTTATTATCAAAAGCTGTACATCAACAAAAAAGCAACATCCGGTTATTTGGAATACAACTGGTATGATCCCACCGTATTCGAAGGTAAGGATGTTCACCACGCATATCCTTCCTATTTCGTATCCATGTTCTACAAGGCGATGGAAGAAAAGGCTGCCGAAAGAGAAAATGACACAGGCTTTGTTGTTCTCACGCGTGGTGGCGGCATT
Source organism: Clostridia bacterium (assembly GCA_017631775.1). The sequence goes on from JAGBSQ010000161.1 coordinate 2,960, forward strand.
GGCGCACAACGCAATCCCTATTTGTGGGCGGGCGACCAATCCCGAAAGTTTGCAACCTTGTCTACCCAACTCGCGGCCGCTATCAACTCCGGCATTTCGGGCATCTCCTTTATGACCTACGATATGGCGGGATATGCTTACACAGACTCCGCATATCATCATTATGGCGGACAACTCCAACCCATTGCCGACTCGGTTGGCAAAATCTATTTGCCCACACAAAAAGCGGCAGAGGAATACGAATCCGAAATTTTTGCACGCGCTTTGCAGTATACCGTTTTCGGTAACCTCATCCAAACCCACGGTTATGTTCGCCACGTATACTACATGACCGAAGAGGTGCAGGAGATC
>JAGBSQ010000162.1 GCA_017631775.1 Clostridia bacterium
GCAAAAATTGCAGGTGCTCGTCAAGGCCGCCTTCGCTTGACGTAAGACGCTTTTTCTCGTTTTTAAGCGTTTCTACAGCCGAGCGGAAGACCTCGGGACCGTACTGTGAAAGCAGACGGCGCGAAACCTCGGCTTTTTCGATACGTCCCATCTCATCGGGGGTGAACTCCACTCCCATTAAAGCAACAGAAAGCCCCTCCTCGGTGGCATGACGGCGCATAATAGATGCAAATACGCGACGGTAAAAATCGGTGACGAAATGCTCTTCGCCCAGCAGGATTTCATCCTTTTGAATGGCGTTGCGGTATTCCTCGTAAATGAGGAGCAGACCGATAACGGCCTCCTCGGTAGCGGCGGCACGCGGATGCTGTGCTGCCTCGGGGTTAACGCGGTCGCCAAAATTCTTAACGGTTGCCTGCGCCTCTCTTGTGTCGCGGGCGGCCTGCTCGCGGCGGTTGCGACGCCGATATTGTTCTACGCTGTTGCGCAAAACCTCGGTGGGCAGCTCTAATTTTGCAGTGATGTATGCCAAATAAACCTCTCTCTCAACGGGAGAAGAATATTCCGCTATCATTGCACAAAGCTCGTTTGAGGCACGGATCTTATCACTTCCCTCGCTCAAATCATAGCGAGAAAGAATGCGGTCGGCCTTGTGTTCAAATCCTGTGCGGCTTTCTTCAAGCACGCGACGGAAACGGTCGGGGCCGAATTTTTGAATGTACTCGTCAGGGTCTTTTGCTCCGTTGAGTTTGAGTACGCGAACGTCCATTCCAACCTCGCCAAGCATGCGCATTGCCTTGTTGGCTGCATTTTGTCCTGCCTCGTCGGCATCGTAGGAAATGATAACGCGTTGTGTGTATTTGGAAAGAATGCGGGCGTGGTCGGCGGTAATTGCCGTGCCAAGCGTTGCTACGGCGTTTTCAAATCCTGCGGCGTGCAGGGCGATAACGTCCATATATCCTTCGCAAAGAATCACGCGCTCGAAGCAGCAGTTCTTTGCAAAGTTGAGCGCGAACAAATGTCGGCTCTTTTTAAATGCAGGTGTATCGGAAGAGTTGAGATACTTTGGCTTGGAGTCATCCATGACACGTCCGCCAAAGGCGACCACGTTGCCCGAGGTATCGATAATGGGAAACATGACACGGTTGCGGAAAAGGTCATATACGTTGCCCTTTTGACTGCGGCCGCAAAGATATGCGGCAATCAACTCGTCATCGCTGTATCCCTTTTGATGCATGTGCTTGCGCAATGCCCCAAAATCGTTGGGCGCATAGCCAAGACCGAAGTGCTTGATAGTTGCCTCACTCAGGCGTCTTTGCCGTTTGAAATAATCCATACCGACGGCACCGATGCGAGGATCGAAGAGGCAGGCGCGGAAGAAACGTGCGGCCTCCAGGTTCATTTCAAGCACGCGTTTGCGCGGAACTCCCTTTTCTTCGGGTGCTCCCGTCTCTCGTGGAAGCGGAAGACCTGCGCGCGTTGCGAGATGCTCAACGGCCTCTCCAAAGTCCATATTTTCAATTTTTTGCACGAAGGTGAGTGCCGAACCGCCTGCCTGACAACCAAAGCAGTAGAACATTCGCTTTGCCGGCGTTACGGTAAACGAGGGCGTTTTTTCGCTGTGGAACGGGCATCTGCCAATGAGATTGGCACCCGTGCGCTTTAAGGTCACGTAGCGGCCCACAAGCTCTTCGATGTCGGTTCTATCGAGAACCTCTTGTATGAAATTTTCGGGGAACCTCACAGATACTCCTCCCTTCTCGCATTTTTTGTCAATTCTTTTGGCATTCCATAAATAAGATACGCAAAAAAAAGAAGATATACTTTTTTTCTTTGCGTATTTTTTATATTTTATTTGAAAAATGTAATTTTATCGGTAATCAAAGCGCTTTCCGCGTATTGTAGGCAAGGTGGAACCGTTGCTGATTTCGCGAACGCGTGCAAAAACGTCCTCCACGAGAGGGTCCTTTACTGAGAACAAAAGCGTTACGCGATCGGCAAACTGTGTGTCATCAACAACTGCGCCAAAGCGCGGAAGTTCTGCTTGATATTTTTGATAGTCAGAATAAGAGCAAACGAGTTCGAGCTCGGTGTATTGCTCGTAGGTGATGATATGTGCCGCGTCAAGCGCGAGGCGCGCGGTATGTGAATAAGCGCGCACAAGTCCGCCGGCACCCAAAAGAATACCGCCAAAATAGCGCGTGACTACGACAACGGCATCGCTGACACCGCTCTTACGGATGGTGTCAAGTACGGGAACACCTGCCGTTCCCTGTGGCTCGCCGTCATCGGAATAACGCGCCACAATCTCTCCCTTTTGCAGATACGCCCACACGTTGTGGCGTGCATCGGCATATTCACTTTTCTTCTTTTTGACATACGCCAGCGCTTCTTCCTCGCTTGATACGGGACAAGCATGGCCGATAAACACCGATTTCTTTTCCACAAACTCGGCAACACCTTCATGCTCAAGTGTTGTGTGGAATACCGATTCTGCCATAGGGACCTCCTTGTAAAATGATTATTCTTCCTCTTTTTCGCGCCACGTGGGGTCGAATTCGCGCAGCATGCCGTGCGCTTTGGCATCCACTACGGCAATGGCAACAATCTCGTCGGCGCCGTATTCTACGTCCTCGACGGTTGCATAGCGATAGAGCGTGTTGAGCGCTCCTGCGCGACTGTTGGGAATGTGGAACGTGATGCGCTTTTTGCCCTCGTGAAGAATGGCCTGCATTTCCTCAAGCAAGCGCTCAACGCCCTGCCCTGTTTTTGCCGAAACGGCAACCGTGTGCACGTTCTCGGCGGTTTTGCCCGGCATCCACGGGTCGCTGATGCCAAGATCGCATTTGTTAAAAACGTAAAGAATAGGCTTGCCTGCGGCACCGAGTTCTTCAAGCAACTCTTCGGTAACCTTGACCTGCTCGGGGTGCTCGGGGTCGGAGTCGTCGATGACGATCATCAATGCATCGGCATAAACGGCCTCGTCAAGCGTGGATTTGAATGCATGGATAAGATGGTGCGGCAATTTGCGAATAAAGCCTACCGTGTCGGTAAGAAGTACACTGTCTCCGCTCGGCAACTCGTACTTGCGCGTGGTGGGATCAAGCGTTGCAAAGAGCTTGTCCTCGGCAAGAATTCCCGCATCGGTCAAACGGTTGAGCAACGTCGATTTGCCGGCGTTGGTGTAACCGACGATTGCAATTTTGGGCAGTCCACTGCGGTCGCGTGCGGCGCGCATGGTCTTGCGGTTGCCCTCAAGCTCGCGCAGCTCTTCTTCAAGAGCAACAACGCGGCGGTGCATGTGACGGCGGTCGGTTTCGAGCTTGCTCTCACCGGGGCCTCTTGTGCCAATTCCACCGCCAAGACGGGACATTTCAACACCGTGACCTGTCAAGCGAGGCGCGGTGTATTTGAGCTGTGCCAACTCAACCTGCAACTTACCCTCGCGGCTGACCGCGTGGAGCGCGAAAATATCAAGGATAAGCATCGAGCGGTCGATAACGCGCACATTCTCGCCAAGCTCTTCTTCAAGGTTGCGAATTTGCGAGGGCGCGAGCTCTTCGTCAAAAATAACGAGTTCTACCTCGTTATCCTCGCAGAGCGCGGCAATCTCGGCAACCTTACCCGAGCCGATGAGGGTGCGGGGATTGGGTTTATCCATATTTTGAATAACCTTTGCAAAGCAAACACCGCCTGCCGTATCGAGCAAGCGTTCAAGCTCGCAAAGACTTTTTTCGAGTTCATCCGCCTCGCGTTGATTGGTGCAAACACCGACCAAAATCGCGCGACTTGCTTGGTATTCCATAAAAA
>JAGBSQ010000163.1 GCA_017631775.1 Clostridia bacterium
TAAAGCGCATAGTGCTTCCGCACTCGCGGCAGAACAGCGTAGCGCTCGACGATTATGAAAGATCGGTTCCTTTTACAATGACCGTGTCATCTTGTTTTTGACAGGTTGCGCCAAGCACCTGCAAGCAATCGAGCGTTGCCCTGACGTCCTCGCAATCGCAAACGCCCGAAATACGGCTCTCTCCCTGTGCCAAGGCGGCACAAATGAGTGCGCGGTGCGCCATGCTTTTAGAGGTGGGCGCACTTACGGTTCCGTTTGCAACCGACGGAAAAATGCGAACGTTCATTGATTTTCTCCTTGAACAAGAAAATCCATGGCCTCAAGATAGCCTTGCACGCCGTGTCCTGTAATCGTCTTTTGGCAAGCCGCACGAATGTAGCTGATCTGTCTGAAATCCTCGCGCTCCTCTACCTTTGAGATATGTACCTCAACTGTGGGAATGCCAACGGATTTGACAGCATCCAAAAGCGCAATGCTTGTGTGTGTATAGGCACCGGGGTTGATGACGATGCCGTCTGCCTTTTTGTAGTATGCCTCTTGAATTTTATCAACAAGGTCGCCCTCGTGATTGGATTGATAGCACTCCACCTCTACCCCCAAGGCTTTTGCATGGGTGCGGATCATTTCAAGAAGTCCCTCATAGGTGGTGGTTCCGTAATGCAGGGGCTCGCGAATGCCCAAAAAATTCAGGCTTGGGCCGTTGATTATATAAAGCTTCATAAGTTTTCAAAATCCTTTCTGATGCGCGCGGCAACCTCCTCTACACTTCCCGCGCCGTCAATGCGGCAATCTGCGGTGGTGCAATATCGCTCATAGCGCTCTTCAAAACGGTGGCGGATTGCCTCATGGGAGCTTGCCAAGGGGCGATCGGACGTAGGAAGAAGCTCCTCAAGCGGACGGTCGAGGAAATAAATTTTGCCGTTGCGATGCAAAAGCTCGACGTTTTCATCGCGCAAAATTGCGCCACCGCCCGTTGCAAGAACGATCCCCTTTTTGTTTGCCAAGACCTCGCGAAGAACGCGTGTTTCAAGATCGCGAAAATATGCCTCGCCCGCATCCTCGAAAATTTGAGGAATGGAGCGACCTGCGATGCGAACGATCTCTTCGTCAAGATCGAAAAATTCTCTTTTGAGTTCGTTTGCCAAACGCTTGCCAACGGTGCTCTTGCCCGAAGAAGGCATGCCCGAAAGAACAATATTTTGTGTGCGTTTTAAAAGCTCTTGATAAATGCTTTCGGCAGTTTCAAAGGGATAGGTGCAATCAAGAAAGATCTCGGAGGCGCGCACCGCTTGTGCGACAAGCATATAAAGTCCCCCCTCGGCCTTGATGCCGCGCTTTTGTGCCTCCAAAACCAATTTTGAACAGAGCGGATTGTAAATGACGTCAATAACGCCCGAAAGATTTGGAAAAGCGGAAACGTCTATAGGGGCCGCCTCGGTGTTGGGATACATTCCTACGGGGGTGGTGTTAATGATCACCTCGAGGTCGGTATGCTCCCGATGGAGCTGATCATAAGTAACTACGTTCTCCCTCGCGGTGCGGCTAACCGGCACAATGGTGCGCGCGCCAAGATATTTGGCAACGGCAATCGCGGTTTTGGAGGTGCCGCCCGTGCCGAGAATGGCAACCTTTTTATCCATTAAAAAGATGCCGGCGTGCAAAATAAGTGCACTAAGACCGTAAAAATCGGTGTTATATCCCCACAGCTCTCCCCCACGGTTGACAACGGTATTGACCGCGCCAATCTCCTGCGCTCTTGCGCTGACGTGAGAAAGATGCGGAATAACTGCGGTTTTGTAAGGAATGGTCACGTTGATGGCAGAAAAATCCTTTGCCCTCATAAATGCTTCAACTTCTTTTTGAGAAAGCTCTTTCAGTTCATAAGGCTTGCTTTTGAGCATTTGATGAATGGTTTTGGAAAAGCTATGGCCAAGCTTTTCGCCAATAAGACCGTACTGCATACTGTGACCTCCCTTCTGTGATTTCGGTTTAAAGATTATTTCGGAAAATCCGTTCCGAAGCGGAGCGCGAGAAGATCGCACAAAACCAGTGCCGTTACACTATCGACTACCACGCGTGCGCGGTGAATGATGGCAGGATCGTGTCTGCCCGAGAGCTTGAGGGTAACGTTTTGATTGGTTTGCATATCAATGCTTTCCTGCTCTTGGAAGATAGAGGGCGTGGGCTTGACCGCGCAACGGAAGATGACGGGCATGCCGTTGGTAATGCCACCGTTGATACCACCGTTGTGGTTGGTTTCGGTAACAACGCGGCCTCCTTCCATGCGGAAAGCATCGTTTGCTTGACTGCCGCGCAAATCTGCCATGCCAAAGCCGGTGCCAAACTCAACACCTTTGATTGCAGGAATGGAGAAAAGCGCATGCGAGAGCATTCCCTCAACGGTATCAAACCAAGGCTCGCCAATGCCTGCAGGGAGACCGATAACGGCAGTTTCCAAAATGCCGCCAACACTATCCCCTTCACCTGCGGCGTCCTCAATGCATGCGCGCATGATCTCTGCCTTGGCAGGATCGAGAACGGGGAACGTAAGGTCTGCGAGTGTTTCGATATCGGATTCGTAAGAGTTGAACTTTCTATCGCAAATATCGGAAATGCGAGAAATATGTGTGCCGATCAAAATGCCGTTTTGGCGCAATGCAGAAATGGCAATGGCACCTGCGGCAACAAGTGCCGCGGTCAGGCGACCCGAAAAATGTCCGCCTCCGCGAGCATCTTGATAACCGTGGTATTTACATTCTGCCGCATAGTCGGCATGACCCGGGCGCGGAACGTTGCGCGTATAATCGGAAGAACGCGTGTTAGTGTTGGGAATGAGAATGCACAAGGGTGTGCCCGTGGTTTTGCCCTCAAATACACCGCTCACAATTTGGAATTCGTCTGCCTCAACGCGAGAGGTAGAAATTCTGCCTTGCGGACGGCGCAGGGAAAGCTGATGGCGGATAAAGGCTTCGTCAACCGCAAGTCCGGGAGCCAATCCGTCAAGAACCGCGCCAATGTATTCACCGTGGCTCTCGCCAAAAAGTGTAACGGCTACACTTTGACCAAAGATATTCTTCATTGCCTTATCCTCCTATCTGCTCGCGAATGTACTGTTGCCAATTCGAAAGCGGCATTTTTTTAATGGTGCTGGAACCGATGGCGTCAACAAACACAACGTTGATAAAGTCGCCATCGCATTTTTTATCATGTGCGGTAAATTTCAAAATGTTTTCAAGGTCTCCCTCAATTTGGGTCGGGAGTCCGATGGATTGCAAAACGGCAATCAAGCGCGCGCGCACATCGGTCGCGCACATGGGAATCATGCCGAGGGCGACACATTCACCGTGATAGAGTGTTCCCTCACTTGCCGCTTCAATGCCGTGGCCGAGTGTGTGTCCAAAATTGAGGATGCGGCGCAGACCACTTTCCTTTTCGTCGTACTCAACGATTGCTTTTTTGATGCGAAGCGAGCGTTTGATAACAGTGTCAATTTCCTCAAACGCTTCACCGCGCTCGAACATTTCAAAAAGTTCGGCATCACTTGTCAGCGCCATTTTAACGGCTTCGGCAAGTCCGTTTACAATTTGTCTTTTTGGGAGTGTGGAAAGAACATCCGGATCAATCAAGACCGCCTTGGGTTGATAAAATGCACCAACAATATTCTTAACACCGCCAAAATTAACGGCAACCTTGCCGCCAATGGAAGAATCCACCTGCGAGAGCACGGTTGTAGGAATATTATAAAAATCAATTCCGCGCATAAAAACGGATGCGGCAAAGCCTGCAAGATCGCCAACTACGCCGCCGCCAACAGCGACCACACAGTCGGTGCGGCCAAAGCCGTTTTGAAGCATTGCGGAAAGAAGCACTTCAAGAGTTGCAAGGCTCTTGCTTCCCTCTCCCTCGGGTACGGTAACAACGTGTGCCTCGCGGCATTGCTCTGCGACTCTTGCGGCATATTCGGCGGGAACGCCGCTATCGGTAACAACAAGAACTTTTCTGTCAAGAGACAAGAGTTTGCCTGCTTGATCAAGCGCACCGCGCTCAACAAAAACGTCGTAGTTGCCCACTCCCACGTGCATTTCTGCCTTGCTCATTACGGTGTACTGATATGCACGCGAAAGTGCCATATTGTTGCGCATAAAGTTCACATAATACCCACACAAGTCTGCATCATCGGTAAGAGTTGTGACAAGGTTTGTACTGTTTACAATTACCTCTGCCTCACGTGCGGCATCAAAAATGGGAAGCGCGTGTTCTTCTTTGTATACGGCTATCTTTTGGGCGGCTTGCATACGGCGCACAAAAAGAGGGGCCATTTCTTTATCGACCTCGTTGATTTCGGCTCTCGCTTCCATCAAGAAATCTTCTTTTTTGATATTTTCGGACATTTTTATTTCTCCGTCAAATAGGATTCTGCCAAAGCTTTGAAAGCAGGCAGAGATTTTTCGATTTGTTCGGTGGTCACACAGTAGGAAATGCGAACGTAACCGGGGCAACCAAAGCTATCGCTTGCAACAAGCAAAAGTTCAAACGCCTTTGCCCTTTCGCAAAATGCTTTTGCATCTTCTTCAAGTGCCTTTACAAAGAGGTAGAATGCGCCGTCGGGCTTGACCACCTCGTAGCCGTA
>JAGBSQ010000164.1 GCA_017631775.1 Clostridia bacterium
CACAAATGCGGCGCGCAAATCCCCCGCAAAAGTATCGGCAACCACACCCGAAAGATAAGGGCCCGAAAGACAGCCGATATCCCCTGCAACGGCGAGGATTGCAAACATCGAAACACCGCCGAGTGGAATATTTGCCGCCGCGTGGCTGAGGGTTCCCGGCCAAAAAACGCCTACGCTAAAGCCGCAAAGCGCACAACCGAGGAGTGCGAAAATGGGATGCGGTGCAAATGCCGCCAACAAATATGCCGCAGCACAACCAATGCAACCCCAAACCATCCATTTGGTCAGGTCAATTTTGCCCGAAAGTCTACCATAGAGAACACGCGCAATGCCCATCATCACGGCAAACATACAAGGGCCAAGCAAATCCCCAAGGGTTTTGTCAATGCCAAGGGCAGATTCGACAAATGCAGATGCCCATTGGCTCATAATCATCTCGCCCGCTCCCGCGCAGAACATCATCAAAAAGAAAACGAGAAAAAGCGGTGTGCGGAAGAGGCGTCCAACTGCGGATTTCTCCCCTTCGGGAGTTGGGAGGTTATAAATAGGAACAAAACTGAACGCAACCGCGCCAATGAGCGGAATGATTGCCCAAAGAATGGGCAGGTAGTACCACGAGGTAGAGATATCAAAACAAAAGAAATAAACGCCCGAAAGGAGCACAACTCCTGCCTGCCCCCAAGAATAAAAGGAGTGCAAAAGGCTCATGTTGCCGGATTTTTCTTCGGTTGGGCAAGCCTCCATCAAGGGGCTGATGATCACTTCGGTAAAACCGCCGCCAATACCGAGGATCGCCTCGGCTAACAAAAGGCCGGCCAAGGGCGGCATCAGCTTTGGAAAAAGCGCAAGGCCGACAAGTCCGCCTGCTGCAAAAACGTGCGCCAAAATTGCCATTACCCTCAAATTGAGGTTATTTGCATAGTGGGATGCGAGGACATCGACCGCGATTTGCGTAGCAAAATTAACAGCAATAAGCAAGCCAACCTCGGAGACCGAGAGCGCAAACTGACGCTGAAAGGTCAGGTACAAAAGAGGTGCCAAATTGATGCAAATTGCTTGTGTGATGTATCCGTTATAGCATGCCAAAATAGTGGATCGGTAACTTAACTTCATAGTGATTTCCTTATTATAATATTGCTATGCAGATTATATCACAAAAAGCCCTTTTTGTAAAGTCCTGCCGACTTTTTTCTTTTTCTTTCGACTGTAAATTCCTTTTTTCTGTACGGTATTTTGTCGTTTTTTGGAAGTACGACATAAATGTCTATCTATTTTATGTACAAAAAAGGCCTGCTTTTTTGGCAACAAATTCTATGCTATATGTATTTTCACGAATTTTTCACCGTTTTTTCGTCACTATTGATACTTTACAAACGCCAAAAAATGTTGTATAATATATGATGCCGATGGGCAAGCGCTCGTCGGGTTCCCCCTTGTGCACACCGACAGGCTTGATGTGAAAGTGTCAATCTCATGACACCATCCTCGCACGGCAGCGGTGTGCCATTTTATTTTGTGTTTTTCAGCTCCTCGCTATTGGTGCTGTATATTCTTCCCTGCAAGGGTCAAAAATAGTGGCACCAACCAATTTTTTTGTGCGAAAGGAAGAAAATGAATATGACAAAACCGCAAATCGTACGCGCATCTGCCCGTGAAATTTTAGATTCGCGCGGAAATCCCACCGTTGAAGCAACCGTTTTGCTTGCCGATGGAACCGTGGGCGTCGCCAGCGTGCCTTCGGGAGCTTCGACCGGAATTTATGAGGCCTGTGAATTGCGCGACGGCGACCGCAAGCGCTATGGCGGAAAAGGTGTGAGCGAGGCCGTATCTTCGGTCAACAAAATCATCTCCCCTGCCCTTGCCGGCTCCTATGCCTCCGACCAAGGCGAAATTGACCGCTTGCTTTGCGAGCTTGATGGAACCGATAACAAAAGTCGCCTCGGTGCCAATGCCATTTTGGCAGTTTCGCTTGCCAATGCCCGCGCGGCGGCAAACTTTTATCATCTGCCGCTCTACCGCTACCTCGGCGGTGCAACACAAACCCGTTTGCCTGTTCCTATGATGAACATCCTCAACGGTGGCGCGCATGCTTCCAACAACGTAGAAATTCAGGAGTTTATGATCGCTCCCGTAGGTGCGCCTTCTTTTTCGGAAGGTCTTAGAATGGGTTGCGAGATCTATCACACTCTTGGAAAACTCCTGCGCGCTCAAGGATACGCCTCGACCGTTGGCGATGAAGGCGGATTTGCACCAAATCTTTCGGATGATGAAGAAGCTCTTGAACTCATCTGCCGCGCCATTGAGGAAAGCGGATATGACACAGATCACGTTAAAATTGCGCTCGACTGTGCCGCAAGCGAATGGTACACCGATGACGGCATTTACCGCATGCCAAAGAGGCAAAAACAATATAATAAAGTAGAATTGATTGAATATTGGGAAAAACTCGCAAGAAAATACCCCATTTTCTCGATGGAAGACGGTCTTGATCAACGCGATTTTGACGGTTGGGTAACGCTGACCGAGCGCCTTGGCAAGCAGATCCTTCTTGTGGGCGACGATCTTTTTGTCACCAACGAAAAGCGTCTTTGTGAAGGCATTCGCCGCGGTGCGGCAAACGCCATTCTTATCAAGCCAAACCAAATCGGGTCCCTCTCCGAAACACTCAACGTTATTTCTACCGCAAAAAATGCAGGTTACGGTTATATTCCCTCTCACCGCAGCGGTGAAACCGAGGATACCACGCTTGCAGACCTCGCCGTAGCAGTTGGCGCGCACCTCATCAAAACAGGAGCTCCCTGCCGCAGTGAACGCGTGGCAAAATACAACCGCCTGCTCCGCATCGAAGCCTCCCTCGGCTCCTCCGCACAGTACGGATTTGACCTCAAAAAACAAACCGAAAGCAAGAAAAAGCCTGCCGTTGTAGGCTAAAAACAACACACACCCCCAGTTGCAAAAAGAACCTTGCGGCTGGGGGTGTTATATTGACAAAATAAGGAAAATGTGATATAATATATGGCACAAATGCCGACGGGCTGAAACGTGAAGGTGAAAGAGTCATGAAAAAAACGATTAAAATCGCATTACTCCTTTGTCTGAGTTTGATTGTAAGTACGCTTATATTAACAGCGTGCAATATCATGGATTTTCTTCCCATGCCGAATGAAAATCCCCACGGGGAAACTACTCCCGTAGAAACTACTCCTTCTCCACATGCACATACTGTGGTTATCGATGAAGCAGTAGCTCCCACTTGCACAGAGGCAGGTCTCACTACTGGCGCTCATTGCTCTGAATGTGACGAAATCCTCGTTGCACAAGAGACTGTTAAGGCACTTGGACACACCGAAGCAATTGACGAAGCGATTGCCCCCACCTGCACTGAAACAGGTCTTACCGAAGGCAAACACTGCTCTATTTGTAACGAAGTTCTCGTTGCACAAGAGACTGTTAAGGCACTTGGGCACACCGAGGTTATTGACCAAGCAATAGATCCTACTTGCACCACAAATGGTCTTACCGAAGGTAAACACTGCTCCACTTGTAATGAAGTTTTTCTTGCGCAAGAGACCGTTAAGGCACTTGGTCATACCGAGATTATTGACGAAGCCGTTACGCCTACCTGCACTGCTACTGGTCTTACGGAAGGTAAACATTGCTCCGTTTGCAATGAAGTTCTTGTAAAGCAAGAAACCGTTAAGGCACTCGGACACGGTTATGAAAGCACAGTCATCAAAGAACCTACCGCCACCGAAAACGGACTACTAAAATACACCTGTTCTGTTTGCGGCGATTTTTATACAGAAACAATAATCCCGAAAAATTTCGAGGTTAACCAAAGCAACCTTGATAAAATAGGTTACACAGGAGAATTTGGCGAAAACCTTGTCATCCCTGCTGTATTTCAATATAAAGGGACTTGGTATTGAGTAACAGATTTTGCTGGTTCTGTATTCCACAGTTGCACTGGCTTGTCGAGCATTACAATACCATATGGCATAACGAGTTTGGATTACGGCTTATTCTATAATTGTAACAACCTTACGAGCATCGTTATCCCCAACACCGTTACAAGCATCGGCAATTATGCGTTCTCTGGTTGCAGTAGCCTGAAAAGCATCACGATTCCCGATAGCGTCACTAGCATCGGCGAGGACGCGTTTTGGGGGTGTGCTAGTTTAACGAATGTTACGCTTACTAATAGCGTCAAAAGCATTGGAGCGTATGCATTCCAAGATTGTAGCGCAGTGACAAATATTGTGCTTCCCGACAGCGTGACGAACATCGGCGATGGAATTTTTTATGGATGCCACGCACTAACAAATGTCAACATACCTGATAAAATCACAAGAATCGGGGCACAGCTGTTCCTTGATTGCAGTAGCCTAACCACCATTACTATCCCAGAAAGCATTACCAACATAGGCATATGGGCATTTAATGGTTGCTCTACTCTGACTAGCATAATATTTAATGGCACCGTAGAACAATGGAACGCAATAAATTTTGAATATGACATAAGTAATCATCTTGTTGCAAAAAAAATTGTTTGTTCAAACGGTATCATTTGCTTTAGCCATAACTACGAGCGAGTAGTAACCACCCAACCTACCGCCACCGAGAATGGTATTGTAAAGTACACCTGCTCTATTTGCAGCGACTCCTATACTGAGAATTTTGTCCCTGCTAATTTCACTGTTACAAGTTCCAACCGTGAAATGATTGGATACACTGGTGAGGAAAATGAAAATCTTGTGATTCCCGCTGTGTTCGAACACAATAGAGTTTGGTATCGTGTCTCCAGCATCGGCAATTATGCATTCAAGGATTGCGGTAACCTAACGAGTATCACAATTCCCGATAGCGTTACGAGCATCGGCGAGGGTACGTTCAATGGTTGCAGTAGCTTGACGAGCATCACGATTTCTGACAACGTTACAAGAATTGGCAATTATGCCTTCAACGATTGTACTAGTCTTACAAGCATTGTAATTCCCGACAGCGTAACAAGTATAGGTTATAGCGCATTTGAAGATTGTAGTAGTTTGATTAGCGTTACAATGGGTAATGCTGTCACAAGCATTGGTAGCCGAGCTTTCTACTCTTGCCGTAGTCTGGTGAGCATCTCGATATCTGATAGCGTCACAAGCATCGAAGAACAGACATTTAGTCATTGTGTAAATCTCC
>JAGBSQ010000022.1 GCA_017631775.1 Clostridia bacterium
ACCGAAAGGACCGGGAACACAAGCAGTACCACCCTTTGCAATGGGGAAAAGCGCGTCGATAACACGCTGACCTGTGATCATCGGGTCAACGGGAGGTAGTTTTTCTTTGTAAGGACGTGCTACACGAACAGGCCACTTTTGAATGAGTGTAATGTTCTCAATGGTGCCATCCTCGTATTTGATTTTACCGATGCGATCGGTAACCTTAAAGTCACCCTCGCGCATTTCAACAATGGTTCCCTTTGTCTTGGGAGGAACCATGATTTTGTGCACAATAACTTCGTTTTCTTGAACGGTACCGTAAATATCACCGGGGCCTACCTTATCGCCGAATTTAACGGCAGGAACAAAGCGCCATACGCGGTTTCTATCAAGTGCGGGCACGTCAATACCGCGTTGCAGATTGGAACCGAACTTGAGTCGGATTTGCTCCAAGGGGCGTTGGATACCGTCATAGATATTGGAGAGAAGACCGGGGCCGAGTTCAACCGACAAGGGAGCTCCTGTGGAAACAACCTTATCTCCGCGGCCAATACCTGCGGTCTCTTCGTATACCTGAATAGATGCGCGGTCGCCGTGCATTTCGATGATTTCACCGATGAGGTTGTTAGAACCTACACGCACAACGTCGAACATATTTGCATTTCTCATACCCTCGGCAACCACAAGAGGGCCCGAGACCTTTAGAATTTTTCCTTCTACCATTTTGTTGATGAACCTTTCTTACTTTGTCAGTCGGGTCTTATTCTTTAAACAGAATGTCAGCACCCACCGCGCGCTCCACAGCGGAACGGATGTTGTTCATGCCGTAGCCGGTAGAGCCGCCCTGCCCTGGCAGAGAAATAACTGCGGGAAGGGGCATATCTTTATAGCGATTCATTTCTTCTTCAATCTGCACCGCATAGTTTTCGGTAATGAAAATGGTGGCATACTGACCACTTTTTGCCATGGTGTGCAGTCTTTTTGCCGCTTCTTCGGCACTTTGTACGTCCTCGACAACAAAGCCGAGAGCCATAAAGCCAAGCACCGTATCACGGTCTCCGATAATTCCAATTTTATACATAGCTATCACGAATCCTTTCGCGAATAGTTGCGGTTGCAATCCCCGCCTCCTTGCCCGAGAGCAGGATGCGCAAATTCTTAACCTCGTACTCGTGAGCCGCCAAAAAGGCGATCATAACCTCAAGTCCGTCGGGAATGAATTTGTTTTCCAAGATCAGCGACATCCAATAGTTATCGGCAAGCTTTTCTGCGGTGCTGAGTGCTCCGTCTCCCTTTGCGAACTTCTCTGCAAAAGCAGAATAATTCGTGTGGGAAAGGAACATCCAAAGAGCATCCTCGCCCTTTGTCAGGCACTCGCTCAAGCGATCATAGGCGAGCGTTCCGCCTTCGAGAAAGGCTTCGGTGAAGAACACCTTGCCAACGTCGCCGCTCTTCATGCGCAAAATGCGCAAAGCGATCATAGCATTGAGCAAGTCAATTCTTGTTTGCACAAGGCGAACGACGAATTCCTCGCCAGACGCTTTTGCCGCTGCGAGCATATCGCGCCAGCATGCCTTATCCAAAATAAGATCGATAACTTGCGGATTTTTGGTTTTTGCATATTCATCCATCGCGCGTTGAGCGGACTCCAGCAAGTTTGCGGGAAGTCTCTCATAAGTGCCCTGCTCTACCATTTTTACGATATCAGCCGCCGCAAGCGTACCAAAATCGAAAAGCATAGAGGTGGGGTCGATGCCGCGAATGAATGCTTTTTGCGCTGCCTTGAGATTGTTGCAATCGTATGGATACAGCCACAAACGAAGCGCAATAGAATCGGGAGCGAGCTCTAAAAGGCGCGCATAAGCGCCCTTGAGAATACCCAAAAGGGTTTCCTCGCGCAAGATCTTTCCGTCCTCATGGCTTCGAATGACGTTAACGCCCCAATCAGAGAGGAGCGACCACGCCTCGTCGGCATTTTTTGTGCCCAGCAATCTTTCGATGCGCTCGCGACCGATAATCGCGTTTTCCAGTGTGCGAATATTGGCACTGCCAAATAAATAGTCAGCCATTACTTACCGCACTCCTTCTTTTTATGCTCTCGCCTCGAACAGTGTGCGAGCAACCTCGGACTCGAGGCTTTCGCGCAGCTGTGCGAAGAGAATTGCAAGAGAACAGTTGGACTCAACGCTGCCGCAACGCAAAACAAGACCACCGTCGATGTTTGCGGTTTCACCGGCAAGGGTCAGGCGGTTCAGCTTTTCGGCAGATACTTTGCTCGCAAGGTGCTTTTGAACGCCTTCGATGACAAGCTTGCCGCAACGGTCGCGGTCACGTTGATTAAAGAGAACCTCGTAGGATTCGGGAGCAAGTGCTTCCTCTTCACCGTAGAGGGTGCGGCTTGTCTCCTCGGATTCGAGTTGTTCGAGAAGAGCCGCGGACAAAAGTCCTATGAGAATTTCGTTATATTTTGCAAGTTCCAAATTGCGCGTTTGTTCCAAAACACCTGCAAAAA
The DNA here is from genome assembly GCA_017631775.1 of Clostridia bacterium. The sequence continues at coordinate 2,495 of JAGBSQ010000022.1, forward strand.
CGCCGTCGATGAGGTCACTTTTGGTTTGCAGGAGCAGGTTGCGCTTGGTTGTTGCCGCCGTTGAACGAATACGTGCTACGTACTCCATTCCTCCCTTTTCTGCTTCAGTCGAAATTTCGGAACGGATCTTGTCGGCGCGCTCGGCGTATTCGGCGTTGATACGATCACACTCCGCTTGTGCATCTGCCAAAATTTTGTCGGCTTTTGCTTGCGCTTCGGAGAGGATCTTACCGGTAATTTTATTCAGTCCGTTAATTGCCATTGCGGCCTCCTTCCTTTTATTTTCGCGTATCTGCTAAAAATTAGAGAACGAGCAGGATGGAGATGAGCAGTGCAAGAATTGCATAAAGCTCAACGAAGGATGCGGAGATAACTGCCTTACCAACAGCTTCGGGTTGCTTTGCGAGAACAGAGATACCTGCTACTGCTACTTCGCCTTGACGGAGTGCGGAGTACCAACCACCGAACGCGATGGGAAGAGATGCGAATACATAGTAGAAACCTTCAGCAATGGAAAGGTCAGCAGTGCCGCCCATAATGCCGCTGAAAACGATGATAAGGAATGCAACTACCATGCCGTAGATACCTTGGGTCATGGGAAGCGCTTGGAGAAGCATGGATTTACCGTACTTTTGGGGTTCTTCGCAAATAAGACCTGCGGTTGCTCTTGCAACGGAGTTTACTGCTTTTGCGGAGCCGAAGCCGGGGAGAAGAACTGCCAGAGCAGCACCCAAAATAGCCAGGTTGTTACCGGTGAAAAAGTTCTTGATAATTTCATAAATGGTTTGCATTGTTTTAATCTCCTTTTTTGTTTTTATTTATTGTTCTGCATTGGGTACATAAGAAGTGTCTTCCGAATATTCCTCTGCCGGAAGTGCAGGTTTGAAGGATTCGCCGCCATCCTCGTAGAATTTACCGAAGAACTCGATATATTGCAGACGAGCTGCATGCACGAACGTGCCAAGCAGGTTGATGGCGAGGTTAAGTCCGTGACCGAGGATCATAATGACGAGCATAAAGATAAATCCAATAGGACCGGACGTGCCCATGCCTGTGAGCATATTGATAACCTGTGCAATAACGCTTGCTACAAGTCCGAGTGCCAAAATACGGGAGTAAGAAAGCAGGTCGGATGCAAAATTGATAAGAGAATACAGACCGCCAAGGCCCTTAATGAGCCAAGCAAATACCGTCTTCTCCCCTATTCCCTTTAAGAACAGGATCATTGCAAGTCCTGCTACCATCACATACATACCGATGCCCGACAAGCTTTGAAGCAGTGCTTCGGTTGCGGGAGCGAGAGGCTCGCTTGAGATCATTCCCGCAGCGGCCAGAGGTGCCATCATATCGATGCCTGCAAACATAACCCAATAAGGTACGTTTTCGCAAAGAGCAACAACAGGGTTACCCTTCTTCCAAGTTTGCACCATGTTCACGGCCATGCCGGCAATCAGGTGGATCTCACCCATGCCCAAGGCTACAAACAGGAACGGAATGGAAGAACTGACGGGGTTGAAGAACACACCGTTGCTAAAGAAGTGTCCGAGCGGCGTGTTGGCAGCTTGTCCCCCAAACTCAGGGAAGAAGTTGTTCATGATGGCAACCGGCAAATCACCGAACCATCCGCCAAACAGAACACCCATGATCATACAGGATATTCCGCAATACCCGAACATATAAAGCGTTCTCTTAAGTCCCTCCTTGGGATTGAGAAGCTTAACACCGCCAAAGCAAGCAATTACCAAAAGCAGGCCGTATCCCACATCGGCAAACATCAAGCCGAAAATGAGGAAATAGAAGATGCCCATGATAAAGGTGGGATCGAAAGAGCCGTACTTGGGATAAGAATACATTTCGATGACCCACTCAAAGGTAGATGCAAATGCATTGTTTTTGAGCAGTACCGGAACAACGTCTCCTTCCTCAGGCTCGGAAACCTCACATGCACATTCGAATGCGGAAAGGCCTGTGAGAACCTTTTGTTCTGCTGCCTCGGGCATCCAGCCCGCCAAAACAATGCAGTTTTGGGTGCAGTAAAGCTTTTGCTTTTGTAAGCACATATTGAGGGTTGTGGCCTCAACGTCCTAAAGGACCTCGATATCGTCCAAGCTCTCGGCAAGATCCATCAATTCTTCAACGATCTTTGCCATTTCGTCACTCAGCTGCGCTTGGCGTCTTTCCAAAGCATCGTGAGCGGCTTGTGCCGTGGTGGTGACATCGGGGAAGTTGACCTTGAGGAAAGCGGATTTATCGAGCACCGCCGTAACGGCTTCTTCATCCTCTTTGTGGTAGGTAACGGTAAAATACTGTGTTTTGCCGTCATCCCAGACGTCTTCGACATATGCGCCTGCCGCCTCCAAGGCTTCCCAGTTGTAAAGTTTGACCGAACAGCTTCCCAGCTGCATAGCCGTGTGCGCCGATCCTGCCTCATTTAAGGGAGCATCGTAATTCAACCACGGGAAAAGGGATTGCATAGCACTTTCGTTGCGCGTTTGCTCGGCTGTGATCTCGTCGGTGCGAGCCTTGAGCTCAAGCGTGCGCTCTACCGCACGGTATGCACGCTCTGCCCTGCCGTCGGCAACGAATGCCGCACGGTCGAGGACCTGCACACGGCGACCCAAGCCGCCACGGCGTGTGCTGTACTTAGCCAAACGAGGCATCGCCGCCTCGATGTGGGCTATGCGTTCCCTGATCTCGGTTTGTCTTCCATCGCTTTCAATTCGTTCGAGTGCGAGCTCTCCCGCTTCGGGCATGGCGCGCTGTATCTCGACACATTTGAGGTGGAGCATCCTGCGTACAATGGCATCTGCGTCGCTTGCGTGAGCTAAGACGGTCAGTTTTTTCATTGCACTTATCGACATTTAGATGCTAACCCCCTGATTACGATTTTTTCTGCGCTTCTTTTGCGCAAGGATGCCTGACGAGTTATCTCTGCGGCCTCCTCTTTGGCTTCGGTCTCCAAACGATCGCGCAAACTGTCGGCACGCTCGCGCAACTGCACGATGACCTCTTTTGCTGCTGCAATGGTCTCTGCCTCGGTGGTTTCGCAAAGAGCGATACCGTTTGCCTCGGCGTCAGCTACCATTTGTGCTGCTTTTTCTTGCGCTTCGCGCAGGATGCGCTCGGCCTCCTCTTCGGTTTGTTTTACCAATTTGATTGATTCTCTTGACATTAAAACCTCCGTTCGGTTTCCCGTCATTTTTATTTCGACAAAAGTCGGAGAGTTGGTATTTTTTTACAAAATAACCTTACCTATTATTATAACACAAACACTCCCCGATTGCAAGCAATTTTTGTCGATTTATATAAGTTTATTATTTAACAATGTCGTTCTTTTTGTCGTATATATCAAAAGGCCTCTCCAACGCTGCCAAGTGGACTCTTCTTTTGTGCTCCCGGTGTCTCATTTGTGGGATTTTTGTAGAAGATCAGCTCCTCTCCCTCGGGATAAACGCCATCCGGCACAAACGGCAATTCCCTCTTTTTAATGCCGCAACCAAACAGATCCAATACCTGCCCCATGGGCAGAATGCTTTCCTCCAAAAGATTCCAAACGTGGGAGATCCTTTGGTAGCTGCTTTGTGTTTCCTCTCTTCGGCCCAGCAAATAGGATTCGCAAAGAATGGCCATGTAATGCTCGCTTTGCCACGGAATGCGCATTGAAAAACGGTATTTTTGCGCCCTCCACAAGGCGCGCTCGTGCAGATCCTCAAGGGATAAAAACTTGCTCCTGATGCGCTCGCCGTAAACCTCGGTTGCCCACGTCATGCACTTGTTTGCAAGCAGCTCATAGTATTTTTTGATCACGTCCTTGCCCTCAGGCAAAACAAGCTCTGCCTCGGCGCGCAAAAGGACTTGATATCCTTCGCGCACGGTTGCGCGCATTTGTTCGGTGGTTGTATGCAATCTAATCGCCTCCTTTTTACCTTTTTATGAGTAAAAAAGTGAAAATATGAAGGGACAACCAAAACAAAAAAGCTCCCCCGTGGAGAGCTTTTGTTGATTATTGCGCTTTGCCGTATTGAATGCTTGTTACCGCTCCGTCGCGCAAAATGAATTGCAGATACATACCCTCACCGTTGTAGGTAAGAGCCGATGCGGTTTCTTGATCGGGCGTTCCGTAAGACGTAACAACAGCCTCTTTGGCATCACCGATGCGAATTCCCTTTTCGGTTGCAACGGTATCGTCCTGCAAAATGATCATGTAAACGAAATCCTCCTCGCCCATGGGGTAAGT
>JAGBSQ010000165.1 GCA_017631775.1 Clostridia bacterium
AGGTTGCAGTAAGCGTAAACGGCAACGGGGGTCTCGTCTGCAAGCGCAAAGGTTACCTCAGGTGCACCGGTAACGTCAAGGCACTTGCGTTGTCCGCCACGGTTGGTTTGCAGATAAATCCACGCGATGTGGTGCTCCTCGCTCATGGGGTGGGTTACGGAACCGACGTTAACGCGTACGGTGTTGCCTTCAACCGTCACAACGGGAATGTGCTTCTCAACGCTGGCTTCAGTGACGCCTGCCTCGAGCTTGGTCATTTTTTGGCCGCAGCACATCATGGGAACTCCACTGTTGTGGATCATACCAACAATATTGCCGCAATGTTCGCAAATGTAAAACTTGTTTTCACACATAATAGTGTCCTCCTTAAATATATGATTGTGTTTTATTGGATCTTTTCAAAATCGGCAGCACCGTGTTTGCACAGGGGGCATACGAAATCTTCGGGGAGTTCCTCTCCCTCGTAAATATAGCCGCAAACCTTGCATACGTAGCCTTTTTTGCTCTCGGTTTTGGGGCGAGGCTTAACGTTCTTTTGGTAGTATGTGTAGGTCATTGTTTCCTTATCCGAAATCACGCGCGCCTCGGTAACGGTGCAGATGAACATTCCGTGTGTGTCGATATCAACGTATTTTTCCACCTTGAGAGAAATGAAGGCGTTGATATAACGCGGAAGAACAACAAGACCGTTTTCGGAGCGGTTGGGGGTGCAATCGGCAAACTTATCTACGGTTCTGCCGCTGACAAAGCCAAAGGCCTCAAACACCTTAAAGGGGGCCTCAACCGTGAGGCAATTGACGTTCATTTTGCCACTTTGTTTGATAACATCATGAGAATAGTTCTTTTTGTTGATGGTGACCGCCACGCGCATGGGGGTATCGGTCAACTGTGTTACGGTGTTGACGATGAGGCCGTTATCCTTTTTGCCATCGTTGCAGGTGACAACGTAAAGACCGTAACCGATACAAAAAAGTGCTTTGGGATCGTTTTTATTCATTTGTTCACCTCGTGTAACAAATATTATTGACAAAGCTCCTCTGCAAGAGCTTCGATTTGTGCTCTGCTTTCCTCGTTGAGTGCCGAAACAATTTTGACGGTGTTCTCGGCATAGGTAAGGTTCTTGCTCTTTTCGAGCATGCCCTTCATGGTCTTGGTCGCCATGGGTGCCCAGCTGCCGTTTTCGATAAACGCTACCGCGCGATTGCTAAAATTGCGCTCGGTAAGGTGATCGATAAACTGGCGCATAAAGGGGAAAATATCACCGTTGTAGGTGGTGGTGGCAAGCACGAGTTTGCTGTAACGGAAGGCATCTTCAACAGCTTCTGCCATGTCGCAACGCGCAAGATCGTTGACAACCACCTTGGGGCAACCCTTGGCGCGAAGCTTATCGGCAAGCTCTTCAACCGCCTTTTTGGTGTTGCCGTAAACCGAGGTGTAGGCAATCACAATGCCCTCTTCCTCAACTTGATAGCTCGACCAGGTGTTGTAAAGGCCAATGTAATAACCGAGGTTTTCGGTGAGCACGGGACCGTGCAAGGGGCAAATGATTTGAATATCCAATCCTGCCGCCTTTTTGAGGACTGCTTGCACCTGTGCGCCGTATTTGCCAACAATGCCAATGTAATAGCGACGAGCCTCGCAGGCCCAATCCTCTTCTACATCGAGGGCTCCGAATTTGCCAAAAGCATCAGCCGAGAAGAACACCTTATCGGTACTGTCGTAGGTCATAATAACCTCAGGCCAATGCACCATGGGAGCGGTAATGAATGTGAGCTTATGCTCTCCCAAATCAAGCACGTCTCCCTCGCCTACCACAATGCGACGGTCGGCATAGTCGGTGCCAAAAAAGTTTTGCATCATGGTAAATGCTCTTGCCGAGGCAACCACTACCGCCTCGGGATAGGTTGCAAGAAAGTTTGCAACGTTTGCCGAGTGGTCGGGCTCCATGTGCTGCACCACAAGATAGTCGGGCTTACGCTCGCCAAGCGCGTTTTGAATATTATCGAGCCACTCATTGGTGAATGCCGCATCTACGCTATCCATAATCGCAATCTTTTCATCGATGATGGCATAGGAGTTATACGCCATGCCTTCGGGAACGATGTACTGACCCTCAAACAAATCGATTTGGTGGTCATTAACGCCAATATACTTGATGTCTTTTGTAACGTTCATTTTATACCTCTTGTATTTTATTAATCATTTTTAGAAGCATTTGCCACTGCGGCAATCCTCTGTTACGCCGCCACGGTAGCAAATTTCGTTGGGACATTGTCCCGTTTGCGAGAATTGCAAAATATTTTCAATGGTCGTCTCTGCAATATTTGCAAGAGCCTCGTTTGTAAGAAAAGCTTGGTGCGATGTGACGATGACGTTGGGCATAGAAATCAAACGCGCGAGGATATCGTCATCGAGAATGTGACCCGAATAGTCCTCAAAGAAGAAGTCGGATTCTTCCTCGTAAACGTCGAGACAAGCCGCGCCCACGTGACGGGATTTGATGGCGGCGAGGAGTGCCTCGGCATCGACCAAAGCTCCGCGCGAGGTGTTGATGAGCACCACGCCGCGACGGCACTGTGCCAGCGTTTCTTCGTTAATCATGTGGTAGGTCTCATCGGTCAGGGGGCAATGCAAAGAGATGATGTCACTCCCTGCAAACAGTTCGGGCAGGTCAACGTAGCGAACCGTGTCGCCGTTGTCAATCCCCTCGGCGGGGAATTTATCGTATGCCAGCACCTTCATGCCAAAGCCGCGACAAATATCAATAAATACACGTCCGATCTTACCCGTGCCAATGATGCCAACAGTCTTGCCGTGCAAATCAAAGCCTGTCATATTGTTCAAGCTGAAATTGAAATCGCGGGTGCGAATATATGCCTTGTGAATGCGGCGAATAGATGTGAGAAGCATTGCCATCGCGTGCTCGGCTACCGCATAAGGCGAGTAGGCAGGAACGCGCAAAACGTGGATCTTGCCAAAAGCGTAGCGCACGTCAACGTTATTAAAGCCTGCACAACGAAGAGCGATCATGCCAACGCCCATTTCGCACAAGCGGTCGATAACGGCGGCGTTGACCGTGTCGTTTACAAACACGCAAACGCCATCGCATCCGCGAGCGAGATCGACGGTATCTTCGTTGAGCTTCGTTTCGTAAAATTTAAAGTGAATTCCCGAATTCCCTGATGCCACTTCAAAAGACTGTCTATCATAAGGTTTGGTATCAAAAAAAGCGAATTTCATTGTTTTTTCGTATTCTCCTTAATTAATTGGATATGTACTAACAATATTATAGCAAAAGAAATATTCATTTTGCAATACCTTTTGCTAATTTTTTTAGAAAAATTCTAAAAAATTTCACATTCTTATTATACCCTGCCCTGCAGTTCTCTATTCCTTTCCCAAAGCAACAAAAAAAGGACCCTTCTGTTGGAAGGATCCCTTTTGTTTTTTAAATTATACGCCGCTGTAAGCGTTGAAGCCGCCGTCAACAGGAATGATAACACCGGTTACAAAGCCGGATGCTTCATCACTTGCGAGCCAGAGAAGTGTGCCGATGAGGTCGGAAACTTCACCAAACTTCTTTTGAGGCGTGCTTGCAAGGATCTTGCCTGTGCGAGCGGTGGGAGTGCCATCCTCGTTGAAGAGGAGCGCACGGTTTTGGTTGGTTACAAAGAAACCGGGAGCAATGCCGTTAACACGAATTCCGCAGGGTGCAAAGTGAACTGCCAACCATTGTGTAAAGTTGGAGATACCTGCCTTTGCAGCACTGTATGCGGGAATTTTGGTGAGAGGACGGAATGCATTCATGGAAGAAATGTTGATGATGTTACCACCGGTTTGAACCATATCCTCAGCGAATACTTGGGTTACAAGGAATGCGGAGGTGATGTTGAGGTCGAATACGAACTTCAGACCGCTCTCTTCAAGATCGAAGAAGGTCTTGCAGCCCTCGGTATCAGGGGTCATGTATTCGTTATCGCTGGAAGCGCGGGGGTTGTTGCCGCCTGCACCGTTGATGAGGAAGTTAACCTTGCCCCACTTTTCGTGAATGATGTCACGAGCAGCGATGATGCTATCCTTTACAAGGCAGTTGGTGCCAATACCAATCGCGTTTTCGCCAATGGAAGCAGCAACCTCTTGTGCAGCCTTTTCGTTGATGTCAAGGAGCGCTACCTTTGCGCCGCACTCAGCCAATGCACGGCCGAACTCAGCCATCAGAATGCCGCCGCCACCGGTAACAACAACGACCTTATCGGAAAGGTCAATACTGTAAGGAAGTTTCATAATCTTTTATATCCTTTCTTATTTCAAGCTCTTCTCAATAGCCTCAAACAGACCGTAGAGATAGGTTGCACCCAGTGCGCGGTCGTACAGACCGTAGCCGGGCTTACCGTCTTCGCCCCAAATGTTGCGGCCGTGGTCGGGACGTACGTAGCCGTCAAAGCCTGCTTCTACAAGCGCCTTAACGATGCCGTACATATCAAGGCTACCCATCGAGGTCAGGTGTCCGCTCTCGCAGAAGTCGAGTGCACCGGAGTGGGTGATTTGACGAAGGTGTACGAAATAGGAACGAGCTGCCAGCTTGGAAGCCATTGCTACCATATCGTTGTTACGTCCTGCACCAAGAGAACCGGTGCAAAGGGTGATGCCGTTGTGGGTGTTGGGAACAGCCGCGAAGAGCTTATCGTAGCTATCCATACCCGTGATGATACGGGGCAGGCCGAACATATCCCACGGCGGGTCATCGGGGTGAATTGCCATGTTGATGCCGGTCTCGTCGCAAGCAGGCATAATGCCCTTGAGGAAGTAAACGAGATTTTCGAAGAGTTGCTCGTGGCTCATGCCGCTGTAAGCGTCAAGGAGAGAGTTGAGCTCTTCGGAGGTATAACTTTCATCCCAACCGGGAAGGTGGAGGTTGTGAGGATCAAGACCCATCAGCTCCTCATGGTTGTAAGAGAGCGCGTTGGAGCCGTCCTCTGCCTCGGTGTGCAGATTGGTGCGCAACCAGTCGAATACGGGCATAAAGTTGTAGCACATGCACTTAACGCCTGCCTTGCAAGGTTGCGGATGGTGGTTGCATAGTTTGCAATGTAACGGTCACGGGTGGGGAGACCGAGCTTGATGTCCTCGTGTACGGGAACACTCTCGATAACCTCCATTTCAAGACC
>JAGBSQ010000166.1 GCA_017631775.1 Clostridia bacterium
ATATGCTTTATGGCAACGGCGGTATCAATGCAACCGAAATTACAATCAATCCGGACGGCACCTTCTCCCACGAGGAAGCCCAAAAGACCGCTGAATTTGAGATGGTAGACGTCTATTTGCCTTTGTCAGATGAGGATAAAGCGAACGAAGAGTTTTGGATTCCCGACTATTGGGAGAACGGCGAAATGCCCTATCACACCAAATGTGTCAAGCAGTTTGTAATCCCCAACTACTTCCTCTCCGCGCCGAGCATGCGTCCTATTGAGAGAATGTATCAGCAGCGCATTTACGATTTTGGTGATTCCAGCCATTGGGGCGTACTTTTCTATGATAGCCGCGATGAATACTTCTCTTATACCGACGGCGATATGAATGAAAAGGTAGATGCCGATGAAGACGGCAAGCCCGATCCTCTGCCCTTCCCGGATGTCAGCAAAGAGGGTAGCGTAGCAGTATTCGATACCTTTGACGATATTGGTTGGCTTCTGTATAACGAGGGACAGATGGCGCAGCTTCGCCTCAGAGATTATAAGAACACAATCGGCTTTGTTACCGGTCACTCTTGGGAGCTTGACTGGGAGTGGGTGGACGATGAAAGCCATGAGGACGGAGGCTACTACGACACCAACGACACGCAGGTTTGCGTATACCTCTATGCTTCCGCACAGTATGACTCCCACACCTGTGACTTTGGCGATTGGGTAGCTGATGAAACTGCTGATACACACACCCGTACCTGCAAAGACCCTGAATGCGGCAAGCAGGAAATATTTAAACATAATTGGAGTGCGTGGACATCTGTTGACGAAACCACACACAAGAAAACTTGTTCTATCTGCAACAGCGAACAAAGCCAAAACCACGAGTGGGATAACGGCATTGTGACAAAAGAACCTACCGAACGAGAAGAAGGCGTTAAAACCTATACCTGTGCCATTTGTTCGCGCACAAAAACCGAATCCATAGCTCAACTGGAACATATCCATGATTACAATTCTTGGACTCCCGTTGATGCTACAACGCACAGTCAGTCCTGTTCTTGCGGTGATACCAAAACCGAAACCCATACGCTTCAAAACGAGGTTATCAATTGGGAGACCTGCGAATTCCCCGGACAGAGCCGCGAATGGTGTGAAATTTGCGGATACGAAAACTATATAACACGTCCCGCTCTCGGTCACACTTGGGATAACGGTGTAGTTACTACCATGCCTTCCACAGAAGCACCCGGTACAAAAACATATACTTGCTCGGTATGTCAGGCAACCAAAACCGAAGAACTTCCCCGTTGCATAACCGAGATTGAAAACAGCACGGTGGATATTGTGGTTAATGTTCCCAATAACAGTGCGGCATATATTCCCGAAGGAACAGTAATTGATGTGGTTGACGTTCCCACAAACGAAATCCCTCAACAAGTGCTGGGCGAAATTGAGTTGACAAGTAAAGGTAGCGCAAAACCGCTCGCTTGCTATGACCTCGCTCTCCTGCTTGAAGGTGCCGAAATTCAACCCAACGGAACCATTCGAATCACCCTCCCTGCCCTCCAACAGGAATTTGATGCGGATAACGTAATGGTTGTTTATATTGCTCCCGATGGCAGTTATCAAGAATGTAAAACAACCGTAAACGAAGATGGTACAATCACATTTGAAACCGATCACTTCTCAAGATATGCGGTTATTGAAATCCAAAACAGCACCCCCGCCATCGTTTGGATCTTGATCTCCACCATCAGCGTAGCACTTATAGCAGGTGCAGTTGTGGCAGTGATCTTTATCAAAAAGAAAAAAGGAATTGCATAAAAGCGACATCTTAAGGCCAAACAAGCAAACATTATCACTCTCCCCTTGCATTTGGGTAGAGTGATGCAAAAAGCAAGAAGAACCCGTCGATAAAATCGACGGGTTCTTTGTTTCCCCTTTGCGGGCTGTTATCTTTGTCCCTTGTCGTACGGAATGCCTTCCGCCTTGGGCGCTCTCGACTTCTTTGAAGTGAATGCAAGAACCACAAGAACAACAACGTAAGGAACGATCTTGTAGAAGTAAATCGGGAGTTCAAGATCCTTGAGCGCGCAAATGCCATCACCGTTAATATCAAGGGATGCATACGTTGCACCAATGCACTTGAGAAGTCCAAAAAGGAGCGAACCGAGTGCAATACCCCAGGGTTTCCAGTTTCCAAATATCATAATGGCGAGTGCCAAAAATCCCATTCCCGCAACGGTTCCTTCGGCGGTTCCGCTTGCAATGGTCGCAATGTAAATATAACCGCCCATTCCCGCAAGAGCGCCCGAAATAGTGGTGCCGAGGTATCTCATTCTATGAACGTTGATACCTACACTATCAGCCGCTTGAGGATGCTCACCGCACGCGCGCAAACGCAGACCGTATTTGGTTTTGTAAAGGAAGATTGACAAAATGATAAAGAGTACAATTACAATATAGGTCGAAATAAACATCTTATCAAAGAAGGGTTTCAAAACAGGCATCAAATCAGGGTTTGAAATGATAAATCCGAGTGCCTTAGGCATCGAAAGTCTATCCTGCATGGAAACGATCTTTACAATAAGAAGCGTAATAGCGGGAGCGAGCATATTAAGCGCTGTACCGCCAATGGTTTGGTCTGCTTTGAGGTTGATTGCCGAGAAGGAGAGCAACAGGGAGAACACTGCACCTGCTACGGCTGCGGCAAGCATTGCAATAACGTACATCAGCTGTGTGTTATCGCTCAACGCACCTGCTTCTTGCATCAAATAGACCACAAATGCTCCTACGAAAGATCCAAAGATCATAATACCGTCAAGAGCAATGTTGATGATACCGCTTCGCTCTGCAAAAACACCTGCAAGAGCAACAATCATAAGCGGAATTGTATAAACGAGTGTTTGTTGAATGAGAAAGGTCATTTGTTCTCTTCCTCCTTTTCTTCCACACTGTTCACAGCCTTTTCGTCACTAACAGTTGCGGTGACTTTTGCTGCGCGTTGTTTCAAAATTAGATTTTTGATCGACTTTACAAGTTTTGTAAGCACGTTCTCTTTTGAAGTTCCACGTCCCGAAAGCAGATCCTTGATCAGCTTTGAAAATCCTGCAAAGTAAATGATTACCGCAATAATCAGGTCGGATACATATTCGTTATATGCCGTAAATCCTGCAAGGTTGTAACCGCCTTTATCGATGTAGCGCAGGAATACAGAGCTAAAGATAACTCCCAGGGGATTGTTACTTGCAAGGAGTGCTACGGGAATGCCGTTAAATCCGTTGTCGGGAAGCTTGCTGTAGGTGTTCCATGCAAGTTCCGCTCCACCGTTGAGGTAGTAAAGAGATGCACCAATAGCCGCAAGACCACCGGCAATCGCCATAGAAAGCATAATATTGCGCTTTTCGTTCATGCCCGCATATTTTGCCGCATTCTTGTTGTTGCCACAAGCCTTCAGTTCATATCCGAGAGTTGTCTTATTCATCAAAATGAAAATGACGATTGCAATAACGATGGCCACGAAAATACCAATATCGATGTTAGAGCCCGGGAAAATCTTATCCAGTCCGAGCTTGGGCGTTGCTACACCGTTTGACGTTGTGGGCAACGTGTATGCCGATTTGCCGCCGGCAGAGTTGACGAATTGCTTGTTTTTGGAAAAAACCCAGCTGACAATGTTTGCCGCTATCCAGTTTGTCATAATGCAAACAATAACTTCGTTAACGTTGAGAAAAGCTTTGAAAAAGCCGGGAATAAGACCCCAAACCATTCCACAAAGCATTCCCACAATCAAAGCGAGCAGCCATACCCAAAATGCAGTCTCGGGCGTTGTGGGAATAGAGAGCGCTGTAATAATGGCACCCATAGAGCCCATTAAATATTGACCGGGAGCACCAATGTTGAAAAGTCCTGTTTTGAATGCAATGGAAATCGACAGACCTGTCATCAAAAGGGGTGCCGCCTCAAAAAGCATATCGCCAAGTACAAATGCAATATTCTTGGCTCCACCGCTTGCAAAAGGACCCATCAAAATAATTCTCAAACCGCGGTATGCGTGAGACGTAGGAATTTTATCGGACGTGAGTGCAAGAATGAGGAGCACAAGATAACCACCAAAAATGCCTGCCGCAATACAAAGCAAAGCCGAAATAACCGATTTCGTTCCCTCTTTTCGATAGAACGACAAAAGTTTTGCTTCTTTTCCGTCTTGCGAAACAAAAAGCGATTTAAACCACTTTTTCATTCTGTTACCTCCCCTCTCGGCTGGCGCTTAGCACCTGCCATATAAAGTCCGAGTTCTTGAACGGTTGTAGTCTTGGGATCCAGTTCACCAACGATCTCGCCTTCGTACATAACAAGAATTCTATCCGCCAAGCTCATAACCTCTTCCAATTCAAAAGAAACAAGCAGAACTGCGGTTCCCGCATCTCTCGAAGCGACGATTTGTTTGTGAATGTGTTGGATCGCGCCAACGTCAAGTCCGCGTGTCGGCTGAACAGCTACAAGCAATTTGTGTTCGCGATCCATTTCGCGTGCCACAATGGCCTTTTGCTGATTGCCGCCCGACATTGAGCGTGCTGTGGTGGTAACTCCCTGTCCGGATCGAACGTCAAAACGCCCGATCAGCTTTTCTGCATAAGAACGAACCTCATCAAAACGAATAAAGCCATTTTTTTGGAAACGGGGTTCAAAATATCTTTGGAGCACCATATTTTCTCCCAAAGTGTAATCCAGCACAAGACCGTGCTTATGTCTATCCTCGGGGATGTGGCTCATTCCATGGGTGTTTCTATAGCGAATAGACTTGTTGGTAATGTTTTCACCAAGAAGTTGAACGTTGCCGCGGTCGGCACGAACAAGACCTGTTATCGCGTGTACGAATTCGCTTTGACCGTTGCCGTCAATACCTGCAATACAAACGATTTCGCCTTCGTGCACGGTAACCGAAACATCGTGTACCGAATCTTTTTTGCCACGAGCTCCCTTTACGCACAGTCCTTCCACTTTGAGAACGACCTCGCCCGTTTTTGCTTCTTCTTTGTCAACCACAAACTTTACGTCACGGCCAACCATCATGTTAGAAAGCTCTTCTTTGGTTGTATCTGCAATATTAACAGTGCCTATGTACTTACCCTTGCGCAAAACGGAGCATCTATCGGCAACCGCCATAATTTCGTTGAGCTTGTGCGTGATAAAAAGAATCGATTTGCCCTCGGCTGCAAGGCCGCGCATAACCGCCATTAACTCGTCAATCTCTTGGGGAGTCAAAACTGCGGTGGGTTCGTCAAAAATGAGAATTTCGTTATCACGGTAGAGCATTTTGAGAATTTCGGTTCTTTGTTGCATACCTACCGTAATGTTTTCGACGAGTGCATCGGGGTCAACGTTAAGTCCATACGCTTTGGAAAGCTTTAAAACCTTTTCCCTTGCCTTCTCCTTGCGGAGGAAGCCTGCCGTGTTGGGCTCAACACCGAGAATGATATTGTCAAGAACAGTAAAAACGTCAACGAGCTTAAAATGCTGATGTACCATACCAATGCCCAGCGCATTAGCGTCGTTCGGGTCCTTAATGGTAACAACCTTGCCATTTTTGAGAATTTCGCCTGCCTCAGGCTGATAAAGGCCGAAAAGCACACTCATCAAAGTGGATTTTCCGGCACCGTTCTCGCCAAGCAGTGCGTGTATTTCACCTTTTTTTAGCTGCAAGGTAATATCGTCGTTTGCAATAATACCGGGGAATTTTTTTGTAATATTGCGCATTTCCACAATATACGGATATTCCTCGTTTGCAATCTCGCCGATATTTTCCTTTCTTTCCATTTCGCTCATAAAAAGTGCTCCTTTTTATATAAATTGGATGTTCTGACTTTTTCTTGCCTGCATTCACTGCAGATAAGAAAAAGAAAGGACATCTTGAGTCCTTCGCATAATTCCTCACTCGCGGAGCTTCCCAAAAGGGAAACTCCGCGAGCTTTGTTTATTTAGATTTTGCAGTTATAAAAGAAAACCTAAATTATTTTTGGAAATCGATCTTAACGAGTTCGCACTTAGCGATGAGCCATGCTGCATCGTTAGCATCTTTGGGAGTGGTTGCATCAATTACAACGGTGCCGTTCTTGATTCCTGCAAACAGGGTGTTGTATTGATCAGCAGTAAAGTTAGCAAATCTGGAGGTTGCGATCGGGAGACCGGTTGCATTCTCAGCTGCGCCGAGGTTTTGGGTCTTGCCTGCGAGTTCTGCATCCCACTTGTTTGCGTAGTATTGGCCGAGAACCTGTTGAACGGATTCCTTAAGACCCTTAACTGCGCTGGTGATAACAAGCTCAGAAGCATAGGATTGGTCAACGTCAACACCAATGATCTTGGAGCCTTCGTTAGCCTCTGCTGCTGCCTTAACACTTTCGAACATAGAGCCGCCGCATGCGAATACTACTTCAGTACCGGTGCTGTACCAGCCGTTGATTTGAGATTGGAGCTCGGGAGATGCGCTAAAGCTTGCGCCGTGTTGGAAGCTGAACTTAACTTCTACAGCGTCTTTTGCAAGACCAAGTTCCTTAGCTGCTGCTTCTGCACCTTGAACAAAGCCGTAACCGAAACGGTTGCATGCAGGGTTGGTTCCGCCGCCGCCACCGGTAAAGCCGAGCTTTCTGTAGCCATCCTTAACTGCTGCGTAGCCTGCAAGGTAACCGGATTCTTGTTCCTTGTAAACAACTGCAGTTACGTTGGGGAGAGCATTGCCTGCTTCGTCGGTCAGAGTCCAACCGTCGATGAATACGAACTTAACTTCGGGATTTTCAATAGCAACTGTGGTCATAGCTGCTGCTTGGAGGAAACCGGGAGCAACGATGATCTTAGCACCGTTGGTGATAGCTTGACGCATAGCAGCGATACGGTCGTTGTCGGTAGCGTCGGAGCCGTTTGCGGGTTGATAGTACTTAACGGTCTTGTTGTTGGCCTTAGCGTATGCTTCAGCGCCTTCCCAGGTACCCTGGTTAAAGCCCTTATCCATAAGCTGTCCTACGTCGGTAACAACTGCGATTTCGTATGTCTCGGGAGCTTCGGGCTCATTGGGGCCGCAAGCTGCGAGGGACATAACGGAGAGTACCATTGCGATGAACAAAACGAGACTTAATGCTTTTTTCATTTTTTTCTCCTCTTTTTTCGGGTTTATCCCTTTTTTTGCATATGGAATATGCTACTTTAATTATAAACGATATATATTAAAATGTCAATAGACTCACCCCGGAAAAAAGCGATTTTATACATTTTTACCAAAAAGGATATGGACATATTGTTAAAGAGTTCAAAAAACGAGGCGAAATTCTTTTTTATTTCATTACTCGACGATTGATTTTGATAAAAAAACAGTCCCCCGACAATAAGCGGAGACTGTTTTTTGAAGAAATCCACAAGAAGTTCTCTTGTGCTTTTTTGTAGGTTATTTGGGTTTGTTGCAGTATTTTACTTTGCCGATTTCTCATCGCATTCTAAATTCAAAAAATCCCTTCTGTACTTTACGCCAAAGAACTCTGCCAAGGTGACCATTTCCTCATCATTGATGGTGTTTATGCGAGGAAGGTGGGCGGTGAGCATATAGATTTGCGCCGCCTTTTCGACGGTTTCGATCAGACCAAAGGTTTCGTCCATGGTCTTTCCTGCCCCGTAGATGCCGTGCATGCCCCAAACAACAAGGCGAAATTCCTTCATTTTTTCTGCTGTTGCCTCACCTATCTCGTTGGTTCCGCAAAGCATCCAAGGAAGCACGCCGACACCGTCCGGAAAGACAACGATGCACTCGGTGCACATCTCCCACAAGGTGTGGGTAAATTTCTTTTCATCGAGCTCGTGAACGTAGTTCATGGCAAGCGTATGCGTGGGGTGAGAGTGCATTACCACTCTGTTTTCAGGATCAACCGACAAGCGCGCGATATGGCTCATTAAGTGTGCGGGGAGCTCGCTTGTGAATTTGCCGCCATCCTTATATCCCCAAAGCAGCTCGGCGTTTTTGCCGTCATTGGCGATTTGGATAATGCCGAGATTAGTCTCGGGATCGTCATAAACGTTTTTAAAATACTTACCCGTGCCGGTAACGATAAAGATTTTGCCAATGAGGGCGGTTGCATCAAAACCGAGCGGAATGATGCGAAGAACGTCCTTGGTATTCAAATACTCGGCAACCTCGTTTTTATCAAGCATATAGCTGATATTGCCACCGTTTCTTTCATCCCAACCGAGGCGATACATGTTTTGGCAGGTGTTTCTCATCTCCCTCACAAAGGGAGCATTCAGTATATTTTTCATCTCTTTGATAAAACCTCGTTTTCGTATTTTTTAACCTCTGCAAAATAGTTGTTTGCAACGCCCGAACGCGAGAGGAACTCCTCCCAAACGTCACCCATGGGCATCATTTTCATTTCTTCCTGCAGGTACATGATCTCGGTAAAGTTGTTTTCGTCCTGAAGCTTTTTCAGTTTATTCTCAGGCTGAAGGAGTGCAAAAAGAAGCGCCTTTTGCACGTTTCGAACACCGGTCACCCATGCAGAAATTCGATTGATGGAAGCATCAAAATAGTCTGTTGCGATGAACACTCTGTCAAGCGCGCCGTTTCTCACAATCTCCTTTGCAATCTCCTTTGTTTCGTCATCGAATATAACAACGTGGTCGCTA
>JAGBSQ010000167.1 GCA_017631775.1 Clostridia bacterium
GGTTGCAGAGCACATTCGAGAGATGGGCTTTGACGTGGAAGAGGACGCGGTTATGCTTTCTCGCACCATCACTACCGACGGCCGTTCCCAGACTCGTTTGAACGGTCGCGTCATTACCCAAGCTATGCAACGCGAGATCGCTGGTCTTCTCATCAGCATTCAAGGACAATCCGATAGCCAAAGTTTGCTCCAAAAGGGGCGCCATCGCGAGTTGCTGGATGCTTACGGTACCTCAAAAGATGCGCTTGCCGATTATCGTACGGCTTTTGAGGAGCTGAAAAAGTGTCGCAAAGAGGTCGCGGCTCTCTCGCAAGACAGTGCCGAAAAGCTGCGTCTTTCTGAAATGCTCAAATACCAAATTGAAGATATTGATGCCATGAAGCTCAAAAGCGGGGAAGAAGAAGCGCTTCTCAAGGAACGCGACCGACTTTCCAATTTGGAGCGCATCAACAAGCAAACAAACACCATCTGCCGTCTTTTAAGAGACGCTGAAAAGGGAAACGCTTATGACGTTATTCGCCGTGCCGAAACCGTTTTGGCATCCCTTGACGGACTTGTAGATGATACCGACGGCCTTTGCGCGCGCCTTTCGTTTGCAGCATCTGAAATTGAAGACGTTGCCGAAACCGTTCGTTCTTATATGGACGATGACCGCGAGGATCCCACCGCGCGCATCGATCGTATTGAAGGTCGCCTGGAGGGCATTGCAAAGCTGAAGCGCAAATACGGTGCTGACGTTGCCGCAGTTTTGGCATTCCGTGCCGAAGCCGCCGCACGGCTGGATGCTTTGGAAACCTCCGATGAGCGCTTGGCAGAGCTGCAAGGTCAACTTGAGGCACTTGAAAAGATCGCGCAAAAAAAGGCAGAGCTTCTCCGTCAAAAAAGGAGGGAAGCCGCCAAAGTGATTGTAGAGCAGGTCACCGCCTCCTTGGCGTTTTTGGATATGCCCAAGGTACGGTTTGAAATCGCCATCAATCCCTGCGAGCTTTGCGAGCATGGCGGTGACGATATCGAATTCCTCATTGCCACAAACCCCGGCGAGCCTCTTTTGCCGCTTTCCAAAATTGCTTCGGGCGGTGAGCTTTCGCGTATGATGCTTGCACTCCGTTCGGTACTCAACGATCACGATGGTGTGGATACCGTTATTTTCGATGAAATCGATACCGGCGTTTCGGGCAAGACCTCGCGCAAAATCGGCATCAAGCTCAAAGAGACTGCCAAAACGGGCACACAAGTGCTTTGTGTTACACACTCTGCGCAGATCGCCTCGCTTGCCGATAACCACTATCGCATTACCAAGCATGAGCGTGCCGGCAGAGCCGAAACCGACGTTCAGCTCCTCGATTTTGAGGCGCGAGTTGATGAGATTGCGCGCATTCTCGGCAGTATTGAACCTACCGAGGCACAGCGCAATGCCGCTCGCGAAATGATTGAGGAATATAAATAACTGCACAAGCAAATGCAGGCGGACTATTGCCGCAAAATAATTGCAAATTGCACTTGAAACACAAAACAAATTGTTGTATAATATTACAGTTGATTAAAATAGAAAGGATTTTCTATGCAGACCATTAAGTTACGCATTGCCGAAAAAATTGCTTCTGCTGTCCTCGCAATCAATGCCGAGGCACAACTCAATGCACAAGACGTTGCAGCTATGCTCGAGTATCCTCCCGATAGCAACATGGGTGACCTTGCATTCCCGTGCTTTAAACTGAGCCGTGTTTTGCGCCGCTCTCCCGTGCAAATCGCCGCTACTCTTTGCGAAGCGCTTGCTACCGATGAAGTAATCGGTCAGGTTGAAGCTGTTAACGGCTATCTCAATATCAAAATCTCCAACAGTTACCTTGGTAACACCGTTGTTCCCGAAATTATTTCCAAGGGTGCTCGTTACGGTGCACAAACCTTTGGCGAGGGCAAAAAGGTCGTTCTCGACTATTCCTCTCCCAACGTAGCAAAGCCCTTCCACATCGGTCACCTTGGTACCACCGTTATCGGTCACTCCTTGCGCAAGCTCCATGAGTTTGCAGGTTACGAGTGCTTTGGCATCAACTATCTTGGTGACTGGGGTACACAGTTTGGCAAGCTGATTGTTGCCTACCGCAAATGGGGAAGCCGCGAGGCAGTTGAACAAGAGGGTATTGACAAGCTCGTAGAGCTTTACGTTCGCGTAAACAATGCAATCAAGGGTGACCCCGACAACGGCATTCCCGCAGATAACACCTTGGCAGACGAGGCACGTGCAGAGTTCCACAAATTGGAGCTTGGCGACGAAGAGAACCTCGCTCTTTGGAAGTGGTTTGTAGAGATCAGCCTTGCAGAATACGAGCGCACCTACCGTCAGCTCGGCATTAGCTTTGATTCTTATCTTGGCGAAAGCTTCTACACCGATAAAATGCCTGCTCAGGTACAAAAGCTGCGCGATATGGGACTTCTCAAAATCGATGACGGCGCATCCATTGTAGATCTTTCCGATTACAATATGCCTCCTTGCCTCATTCTCAAGCGTGACGGTTCCACCCTTTATCCCACCCGTGATATCGCGGCGGCTGTTTACCGCAAGGAGAACTATCATTTTGACAAAGCAATCTATGTTACCAGTTCGCAACAGTGCCTGCACTTTGCACAATGGTTTAAGGTTGTTGAAATGATGGGTTATCCTTGGCACGATGAGCTTGTTCACGTTCCTTACGGTACGGTTTCTCTCAACGGCGCAAAGCTTGCTACCAGAACCGGTAACGTAGTTCTTCTCAAGGATCTGTTTGCGCTTGCAATCGATAAGGTATCCGGCATTGTTGAAGAAAAGAATCCCAACCTTGAAAACAAAGAGGCAGTTGCCGAGGCCATTGGCGTTGGCGCAATCGTCTTCTATTACCTTACAAACAACCGTATTAAGGACATCAACTTCAGCCTTGAAGAAGCACTCAGCTTTGAAGGCAATACCGGTCCTTACGTTCAATACACCTATGCACGTGCTTGCTCGGTACTCAACCGCGCAGGTGACGTTGCAGACGTTCCCGTACAGATCATAACCGAAGAAGAAGCCGCTCTTGTTAAAACGCTTTGCCGCTTTGGTGAGAGAGTTTGCTCTGCAATCGCCGACTATGAGCCCAGCAACATTACTCGTTTCATTCTCGACGTTGCCGCTGCATTCAACCGCTTCTATCACAACTGCACCATTCTTGGAGCAGAAGATCCCGCAGTACGCGCATCTCGCGTTAAGTTGACCGAAGCTACCAAGGTTGTTCTCGGCAACGCATTCGACCTCATTTGTCTTTCCAAGACAGAAAAGGTTTGATCAATTTTGTTTTCAATAATTTATATCTATATATCGAAAGGATGAAACATTATGTCCGGACATAGCAAATGGGCGAATATTAAGCACAAAAAAGAAAAGACCGATGCTGCAAAGGGTAAGATCTTTACAAAAATCGGTAAGGAAATCACCATCGCAGTAAAAGAAGGCGGCGGAGACCCCACCAACAACTCCAAACTGCGCGATCTCATTCAAAAGGCAAAGGCAAACAACGTTCCCAACGATAACATCGAGCGCTGCATCAAAAAGGCTCTCGGTGGCGGCGGTGAGAACTACGAAGAGGTTTCTTACGAAGGCTACGGCCCTGCAGGCATTGCTGTTTTGGTAACTGCAACCACCGATAACCGCAACCGTACCGCAGGCAACGTTCGTTCTTACTTTTCCAAATACCACGGCAACATGGGTCAAACCGGTTGCGTTGGCTACCTCTTTACCGACATTGGTGAGATCGTTATCAACAACGAAGATGGCGACATTGATGAGGATAAGCTGATGGAGCAAGCACTCGAAGCAGGTGCAGCAGACTTTAAGGCAGAGGGTGACGTTTTCATCATCACCACCGAGCCCGATGACGTTTATAACATTCAAGAAGACCTCAAGGCAGCAGGCTACGAGATCCTCTCCGCCGACAAGACAAAGCAAGCTTCCACTTCCGTTACTCTTGAAAACGAAGACGATATCAAGTTCATGGATCTTCTTATCGAAAAGCTCGAAGAAGATGATGACGTAATGGACGTTTATCACAACTGGGAAAACTGCGATTAATTTTAAAAAATTCCCAAAATCTATTGACAAATTCTCGTTTGTGTGGTATACTACACGTAATTTAGAAAGGCTATGACGAAGAAGGTCGAGCAGGGGAGTCCACAGAGAGTCGGGTATGGTGCGAACCGATGACAAAACTACTCAGTACCCATCACTTCCGAGCCGGATGTTCGAAAGAGCGATCTCCGTAGAATTTCCCGTGATTGCTGCGTCAAGGCATAGGAGTTGTTAGGCTCCAAGAGTGGCGACATAGTCGCAATTTGAGTGGTACCGCGAGTGTATTTTTCACACCCGTCTCAAAGTTTGAGACGGGTGTTATTTTTTATTTAGCAAGACAAGGAGGAGACCAAAATGTCGACTTTATCATCCAACACTTTGCAGGAGGTTGCGCTTCGAATTAGAGAAATGCGTGAGATCTTTGATTTCAGCATTGAAACAATGGCACAAAAGACCGAAGTGTCGGTAGAAGAATACGTTAGATATGAAAGCGGCGAACTGGATTTTCCGTTCACTTTTATACACAAATGTTCTCTTGCCTTTGGCATTGGTATGACCGACTTGCTGGAAGGTCGCAGCGCACATCTGTCTTCGTATACGGTAACGCGCCGCGGTCAAGGTCAAAGAACGGCAAAAGAAGATGGCATTGCAATTTCCAACTTGGCACCTATGTTCCGCAAAAAGCTTGCAGAACCGTATTGGGTTCGCTATGAATACAATCCCGACCTGCAAAACCGTCCCATTCACTTAACCAAGCACTCCGGTCAGGAGTTTGACATGGTTATGAAGGGCAAGCTCAAGGTGCAAATCGGTGATAATATTGAGTATCTTGAAGAGGGCGACAGTATTTACTATAACAGCTCCACACCTCACGGAATGATTGCCATTGGCGGCGAGGAGTGCTTGTTTGTAGCAGTTGTTATGTCGGGCGAGGAAGAAAAAGAGGATATCATTCGCGATACCTTAATTCCTGCACGTGCTCCCAAGCGTGAACTCGTTTGCGATAACTTCATTTCTACAGTTGAAGATGAAAACGGACTTTTGAAGTCTATCGACTTCCACAACGAAGACGAATTCAACTTTGCCTTTGACGTGGTAGATGCGATCGCACAAAAGGACCCCGACAAGCTTGCAATGCTCCATATCGACAAGGATATGACCGAGCGCCGCTTTACCTTTAACGATATGAAGCGCAAATCGGCTCAATGTGCAAACTATTTCAAGTCTCTCGGCATCAAAAAGGGAGACCGCGTAATGCTTGTTCTCAAGCGTCATTATCAGTTCTGGTTTGCAATTCTTGGCCTGCACAAGTTGGGTGCAATCGTTATTCCGGCAACCAATCAGCTCCAAGCGCATGATTTTGAGTATCGCTTTGATGCTGCAGACGTAAGCGCAATCATTTGTACTGCCGACGGTGACGTAGCTCATCAGGTTGATCTCGCACAAGAAAAGTGTCCTATGCTCAAAACCAAGGTTCTTGTTGGTGGTGAGCGTGAGGGTTGGAAGAATTTTGACGAGGAATTCGAACTTTTCAATGCGCATTTCTACCGCACAAAAGATACAGCTTGCGGTGACGATTTGATGCTGATGTTCTTCACTTCGGGAACCACGGGTTACCCCAAAATTGCCGCACACAGCTACAAATATGCACTTGGTCACTTTATTACCGCAAAGCATTGGCACGGCGTAAGCGAGGGCAGTCTCCACTTCACCATCTCCGAAACCGGTTGGGGCAAGGCTCTGTGGGGCAAGCTCTACGGTCAATGGCTGTGCGAGGGTGCAGTATTCACCTATGATTTCGACCGCTTTGATGCATCGGTTATTTTGCCGATGTTTGCAAAATACAATATTACAACCTTCTGCGCACCTCCTACGATGCTGCGCATGATGATTAAGCAAGACATTTCCAAATACGATCTTTCTTCCATCAAGCATATGACAACCGCGGGAGAGGCTCTCAACCCCGAGGTTTACCGCCAATTCGAAAAGGCAACCGGCCTTCAAATTATGGAAGGCTTCGGACAAACCGAGCTCACCCTTACCATTGCCAAAATGATCGGCGGCACACACAA
>JAGBSQ010000168.1 GCA_017631775.1 Clostridia bacterium
GGCGTGAATACCGCTATGCTCGCTTTCTTGGCTACCGCTGTTGTGAATTCCGCATCCTGCAACAATGGTAACGTCACAGTCAGCACCGATGTGGAAATCGTTGTACACGACCTCTTTAAGACCCGATTGCGCAAGCAAAACGGGAATGTGCAGGCTCTCGTTTTTGGTGCCGGGTTTTACGTAAATATCGATACCCGGTTTATCGTTTTTTGCAACAATGGTGATGTTTTCGGAGTCGTTTTTGCCATACAGGTTGCCGTTAATGCGCAACGAGTATGCACCTTGGGGCACGTCATGCAGGTCTGCAACCTGCTCAAGCAGTCTTTTTTGAATAGCGTCCATCATTATTTGCGCACCTCCTCAAAAAATCTGCATGCCACCTGAGCATTCAAAAGCTCGGGCAAAATCTCATTTTTGGTGCCGTAAGCGGCTACACGTCCGTCGGCAATGACAACAATCTTGTCGGCAATGTCGAGAATGCGCTCTTGGTGCGAAATAATCAGGATAGTACCCTTGGTTCTTTCATACATGTTGCGAAAAACTTGGATCAAATTGTTAAAACTCCAAAGGTCAATTCCCGCCTCGGGCTCGTCAAAAACAGAGAGCTTTGTGCCGCGTGCATTGATCATTGCGATCTCAATTCTCTTGAGCTCACCGCCCGAAAGAGAGCCGTCAACCTCGCGGTTTACGTAGTCCTTTGCGCAAAGGCCAACCTCGGAAAGATAGGAGCATGCCTCGGCTACCGAAATGTTCTTGCCGGACGCGATGGAAATGAGCTCCTTGACGGTAATTCCCTTAAAGCGCACGGGTTGTTGGAACGCGAAGCTAATGCCGCTCTTGGCGCGCTCGGTGATGGAAAGATTGGTGATGTCGACGCCATCCAAAAGGATCTGGCCCGACGTGGGGGTATAGATACCCGCGATCAGCTTTGCCATGGTGGATTTGCCGCTGCCGTTCGGGCCGGTCACCGCCACAAAGCGATCGTCGATTTTAAGACTTACGTCGCGCAGGATAACTTTGCCCTCCGGCGTTTCGTAAGAGACGTTTTTAAATTCTAGCATTTATATTTCCTTTTCTTTGTTAAAAATTAAATTTATCATATTATTGTATCTTTTTTCTTTCAAAATTGCAATAGCATGGTCGCATTTTGTGTGTTAACTTTTTGTGAACAAAGAAAGAAAAGGGGCGTTTTTATGGTATAATTGTGTGAAATTGGCCGTATTTTCGTCTTTTTAAGGCAATTTTTTAAAACGAGAATTAGAATTGTTTTAAATTTTGACCTTTACAGCGACCTCACGGAGATCTCTCCGGTATGCAGACGAACGAGCTCGTTTTTCTCGTCTTTGACAAGAAGCGCACCGTCTTCATCGATCATCTCGGCAATTCCTTGACGGGTAACGCCGGCCTCAGTCCAAGCAATTTTCTTGCCCAGCACACAGGAATGCGCGCAGTAATCCGAGAGCCACTCGCGCTCACTCGGGTTTTGCAAGCAGATAAGGATTTGGCGGCTGACCTCGGCAATGAGGACGGCAGTATCAATGGGAGCGCCGAGTGAGCCTGCAATGCCTTGCAACTCTTCGGGAAAATCGGCAGTATCGAGATTGATGCCAATGCCAACAATCACGTGTGCGCTCTCCCCTGCGCTCACAGCCTCGGTGAGAATGCCGCAAACCTTCTTTTTATTATAATAGAGGTCGTTGACCCACTTGATCTCGGTTTGAATGCCGGTTAAGGTGCGAATGGCTCGCATAACGGCAACAGAGGCTGCAGAGGTGATGGCGACCGCATCGCACAAGGGTGTGGTGAGGGTGTGCAGAATGCTGAAATAAGCGCCGGTACCCGAAGGCGAGTAAAAGCTGCGCCCCATACGTCCGCGACCTGCGGTTTGGCTGTTTGCCACAAGGAGCGCATCTCCAAAAAAGCCGTCAAAGGTCATTCTCTTCGCTTCTGTGTTGGTGGAGTCGATTTCGTCAAATACGCGCACCAAAACACCTTCAAATTGCTCTCCAAGCGCGCAAATTAACGCGTTTTTGCACACACGTGGTGCGTTTTTTTGCATTTTTGACATTTTTTCACTCCCTTTTCTTTGCTTTAAAAATCGATATGTAAAGGATGTTTTTTATGGATATTTCTGTTTTGTTTGAGGATGCGCATATCATTGTTGTAGAAAAGCCGCCCCTCTTGGTTTGTGAATCGACCGCCAAAAAAGACGGCCTTGCCGACCTGCTCGAGGAGCAAACCGGCGGTTATATTGGCACCGTTCACCGCCTTGACCGCGGCGTTGGCGGCGTAATGGTCTATGCAAAAACGCCTTTGGCGGCGGCAAAGCTTTCGGCGGCCGTCCAGGCTCGCGAACTCAAAAAGGAATACCTTGCCGTGGTGCGCGGAAGCCTTGAACCAGAAGCCGGCGAGATGCGCGATCTGTTGTTTCACGATCGCAGACAAAACAAGACCTTTTTGGTGGAACGCCAACGCGCAGGCGTAAAGGAAGCGCTCCTTGAATATGACACGGTAGAGCGCATTAAAACGGCACACGGCGAGGAGTGCTCGCTTGTGCACGTATTGCTCCACACCGGCAGAACGCACCAAATACGCGTTCAATTCGCCTCTCGTGGACATTCTCTGTTGGGAGACGGAAAATACGGTGCACGAGGGGAGAGCCGACAAATTGCGCTTTTTGCAACACGTCTTGCGTTTTCGCACCCCGTAACGCGCAAAAAAATGGAATTTGAAGTGCCGTGGGAAGCACTTTCGGATATTTTAAATCCAAGATGATTTTTTGGGTTGTCGAGCAAATACTCGGCAACCCATTTTGTTTTTATTTTTTTAATGCCGCCTTGAGTATGTTCTCAAAGCCGTCGATTGCATCTGCTCTCATCGGCTCTGTTCCC
>JAGBSQ010000169.1 GCA_017631775.1 Clostridia bacterium
AAAGTCGGCTACAAACGCGTTTACGGGCTCGTTGTAGATATCGGTGGGTGTGCCGATTTGTTGGATCTTACCGTGAGCCATAACAACAACCGTAGCAGACATAGAAAGAGCTTCTTCCTGATCGTGGGTTACGTAAATAAAAGTAATGCCCGTTTGGTGTTGAATGTTTTTCAGCTCGTTCTGCATATCCTTGCGGAGTTTGAGGTCAAGCGCCGCCAAAGGTTCATCCAAAAGCAGCACCTTGGGCTGGTTAACAAGTGCACGTGCAATTGCTACACGTTGTTGCTGACCACCGGACAAGGTGTTTACCTTACGGCGTTCAAATCCGCGCAGGTTTACAAGAGCCAACATTTCTTTGACCTTTGTTTTGATCTCTTCATCGGGACATTTTTGGATGCGCAGACCAAAAGCAATATTGTCAAATACGTTTAAGTGAGGAAAAAGCGCATATCGCTGAAAAACGGTATTAACCTGTCTTTGATACGGCGGGATATCATTGATACGCTTGCCATCAAAGAACACGTCGCCTTCGTCGGGAGTTTCAAAACCGCCGATAATGCGAAGTGTGGTCGTTTTGCCGCATCCCGAAGGGCCAAGAAGAGTGATAAACTCTCTATTTTGAATCTCCAGGTTGATGTGATCGAGAACGGTTTCGCCGTCAAAAGACTTAGAAATGCCGTTCAGCCGGATTAGCACGTTCTTGTTCATTCCGCGTAAATACTCCTTTTGAAAAAATACCCATGGAACAAAACGGACACCTCTGTCCGCTGCCGGCACGACTTTTTAACGGCTGAAAAATAAAAAGACGTTTTGCCGACACTCTGACCATAAACTTATAGATATAATTGTAGCAGATATTCGACAAAAATGCAATAGATTTATAAAAATAATTCAAAATATTTCATATTTTGA
Source organism: Clostridia bacterium (assembly GCA_017631775.1). Next base: position 913 of record JAGBSQ010000169.1, read on the forward strand.
GTGGGCTTTTTTCAGTCTACGCGGCATCTGCTCTTTCCTGCGTAAAATGAAATGATATTTTCTTTGATTTCTTCGAGCAAACGAACGCGGGTCTCATACCCTCCCCAAGCCATATGAGGGGTAAGCAAAACGTTGGGCAGGTGCTTGATTTTGTTAAAGGGATGATCGGCATCAAACGGCTCCTTTGAGTAGACGTCAACGCCAAGACCGCCAATGGATCCCTTCAATACGGCATCTGCAAGAGCTGCTTCGTCTGTAACAGCGCCACGAGCCACATTGATGACAACTGCATTCTTTTTGAGCATTGCGATATGCTCTTTGTCAAGCAAATTTCTTGTGCTTTCATTCAGAGGCACGTGCAGGGACAAAATGTCGGATTTTTGACAGACGGTATCAAAATCCACACATTCCACGCCCTCTACGGGAGTACGCTTATAAACCAAAATACGGCATCCCAAAGCCTCGGCTACGCGGGCTACCTGCTTGCCAATGTTGCCGTAACCGACAATGCCCCATGTTTTGCCGGCAATCTCGTGATATACCGGTGTCAGGCGGTTGGCAAGTCCGCAATTTGTATATTCGCCGCTGCGAACAAAATCGGTGAATTGCGAAAGATTGGTGTAAAGTGAGAGCGCCATGGCAAGCGTTAACTGTGCAACACTTTGCGTGGAATACCCAACCACGTTGCAAACGCCAATGCCTGCTTTGCGGCAGTAGTCGAGGTCTACGTTATCAAATCCCGTTGCGGCAAGGCAAATCAATTTGACCCTTGGCGCTTTGGGCAGATTGCTTTCGTTCAGCTTTACTTTGTTGATAACAAGTACGTCGGCATCCTTTGCGTGAGCGCTGAATTCCTCGTCATTTGTGGTGGAATAAACAACCACCTCGCCGATTTGTTCAAAAATTTCGTATGTGAGGTCATTGCCAATGGTGGCAGCATCTAAAAAAACAATTTTCATTTTTGTCCCTCCGTGAGTTCTTGTCTAATATTATACATAAAAAATGTGATTTCGTCAATAAAAATGCAAAAAAGACTTGAAAAAATGCGCAATATACTATATAATATTATATAGAGATGAGTTTTTTTCAAAACAAGGAGGATGTTTTATGAATTCCGAAAAACAGATCCCCGTCCAAGCGGATGAGGTCGCGGATGCACGTGCCGTTCTTAACGAGGTCTATGAGGCACTCAGCGAGAAGGGTTATAATCCCATCGGTCAAATCGTGGGATACTTGCTTTCCGAAGACCCCACCTACATTACCAACACAAACAATGCGCGCGCGCTGATTAGAAAGATCGATCGCGACGAATTGATGTGCGAATTGGTAAAATGCTACCTCAATTTGGATTGAACATGATACCCATCAAATATATTTCGTTTCAAGCCGAACAAGAAAATGCAATTTCCGAGGCAAATATTCTTTGCCTCGGAAATTTTGACGGAGTTCATCTTGCGCACCGAACTCTCTTGCGCAAGGCAAAAAAACTGAAGACCGAAAAGCTCCCCCATGCCAAAGTCGGCGTATTTTGTTTTGAAAAACCCTCTATCTGTTTTTTATCCAAAAATCCCCCCAGCCTACTTACAACGCTGGAACAAAAGCTGAAATATTTTGCCGACGAAGGCATGGATTTTGCCTACGTTGCCGATTTTAAGGCTTTGCAAGGACTTTCGCCCGAAGAATTCATCAATGATGTTCTCGTTGCACAATGCGCCTGCAAAGCGGCCGTATGCGGTTATAATTACCGTTTTGGCAAGTTTGGCAAAGGCACTCCCGAGCTTTTGCAAAAGCTGTTTGGAAAGGAGTTTGTAGCGATTGAACCCGCAGTAGAACGCGATGGCACAACCGTCAGCTCTACGCGCATTCGCGGCCTTTTGAGCCAAGGCAAAATCGGGGAGGCTAATGAGCTCTTGACAGCTCCCTTTTCTATTACCGCAACAGTTGAGCACGGCAAGGGTCTTGGCCGCCATCTTGGCGCACCCACGCTCAACCAAACACCGTTTGAGAACATGCTTATTCCGCCCTGCGGCGTTTATTTGACAAGATGCAACATTGACGGAAAACCTTATTACGGTTTGACAAATATCGGCACACATCCCACGGTTGATGCAAACGCCAAGCTGAATTTTGAAACCCATTTATTGGACTTTGAGGGCGATCTTTATCAAAAGGAATTGACCGTAGAATTCCTCGATTTCATTCGCCCCGAAATACGCTTTGCAAGCGCCAACGAATTGCAAGCACAAATTCAAAAAGACATCAAAAAGGTCAAAGAAATGCTCTGACCGGAAAGGAGAAGAAGAAAATGCACAAGAATGCCCTGTTTCGCATCGTTTGTTTGCTAATTTCGCTTCTCCTTTTGTTATGCTCACTTTCCCTTTTTGCAAGCG
>JAGBSQ010000023.1 GCA_017631775.1 Clostridia bacterium
TAGAACTCTCTAAAGATAGTTGCTTTGGGATAAAGCTCGGTGATGTTGGTAATCTGGCGTTCGAGTCGCTGGTGGGGTGTGGATACACGGCAATAGGCATAAATCATAATAAAACCTTCCTTATTAGTATTAAAAGTAACTTTAGTTTCTTTCGCTACTTATATTATGTCGTGCTTTGAGCCGAAAGGGAGCCCTTTTTGACGAAAATTAGTACAATGTTTGCAAATGTTTCTTTCAATACTGGTTTGTTCATGTTTTTGCATTGATTTAGTACCAAATGAAGGGGAAATTATTGACACCGATGTTCTTTTGTGTTATAATGTGCTCAGAGAATTCATGAATGCAAAAAGAAAATAGATGAATTGGAGAAATATATGTTTGAAATAAAGAGAATTGGTGTTTTGACCGGTGGAGGAGATTGTTCCGGTCTGAATGCAGTTGTAAGAGCGGTAACGCTGACTGCAATTAACAAATACGGTTGCGAGGTAATCGGATTTAAGAAGGGTTATGCCGGATTGTATGCAAACAATTATGTGCAACTTACGGCCGAAAATACCGCGGGCATCTTGAACCTTGGCGGAACCATTTTGAAAAACTCGAACAAGGACAACCTCTTTAACTACGCTTATCGCGATGAAAACGGCAACATTCAACACAAGGATGTCAGCGACGTTGCTGTTCAAAACCTGAAGGATCTTCAAATCGATGCCCTCGTGGTTATCGGTGGTGACGGAACGCTCACCAGCGCGCGCGACTTTGCAAGAAAGGGCGTTCGTGTAATCGGTGTTCCCAAAACAATCGATAACGACGTTTCCTATGCGGATATCACCTTTGGATTTACAACCGCTCTTGGCGTAATTTGCAACGCGGTTGACAGAGTAAGAACAACTGCTTTCTCTCATGATAGAGTTCAAATTCTTGAGGTCATGGGTAGAAATTGCGGCTGGCTCGCTCTCGAGGGTGGCCTTTCGGGCGGAGCGGATATTATTCTTTTGCCCGAAATTCCTTACGACGTTAAAAAGATTGCCGAGGTTATCAAGGAACGCGATGCCAAGGGACTTTACGATACGGTAATCGTTGTTTCCGAAGGTGCAAAGCCGAAGGACGGCAACGTTGTTATTAAAAAGATCGTTGCTGACAGTGCAGATACCATTCGTCTTGGTGGCGTTGGTGATCAGCTTGCTTCTCAGCTCGAGGTTCTGCTTGGCGGCAAAGAGGTTCGTGCAACCAATATCGGTCATACACAGCGCGGTGGCGAAACCTGCCAATACGATAGAAGCCTTTGCACAAAGCTTGGCTCCTTTGCAGTAGATGCTCTTTTTGAGGGCGTAAGTGGCGAAATGGTTACAATTTACAATGCGGCACCTCAAACCGTTTCTCTCGAAAAGGTTCTGGGAAGCGGCGCTACCGGCGAAACCAGTAAGGGCGGCAGCCACAACGTTGACCCCAACGGCTTTGTTGTAAAAACCGCTCGCAACATCGGCATTTCGTTTGGTGACTGACCTTAAAATTTTCAAAAAGAAAAACAAAGGCATTGAAAAACAACGTTTTTTGATGCCTTTTTATATTTTAAATTGCGGATGAACCCTCAAAAAGAAACAATCAAAAAACGATTGGCTCTTTTTGTGTTGACTTATTTAGAGAGTTATGGTATAATTTGTTGTAACGTTTTTTCCGGGAGGAATATTATTATGGGACTTGAAGTTGCATGGATGATTGTAGGAATTTTGATTGCAATTGTCGGAATGGTTTCCGGAGTGACCAGTTTGTGGCTCATCATCAAATACTACCGTTTCAATCGTCGCGAAAACAGCTTGGGATTGACGGGTATGCAGATCGCGAGAAAAATTCTTGACGACAACGGCTTGCAAGACATTGAAGTAAAGCGCACGGGCTCTTTTTTGTTTGGCAACAGCTATAGCCATTATTTCAAAAAGGTAAGACTGCGCGGATTCATTCGTCACGAAACGAGCTTGACCTCTATCGGTATGGGTGCGCAAAAAGCATCTCTTGCCATTCTTGATAAAGAGGGGGATCCCGATATGCAAAAGCGTATTCGCTTGGTACCTCTTATCACCTTTGGCCCCTTTGCGTTTATTCCGTTGCTCTTGATCGGTGGCCTGCTTGATTTCTTTATTTTTAACGGCAGCGGTATTTGCACCACCGTTCTTGGCGTTCTCGGATTTTTCTTCTACGTTTACTCCATCGTCCTTTCGGTCATGACGCTGAAAACAGAGAAGAAAGCGCAAGAGATCGCTTATGATATTCTTGAAGGTTATCACATCACCGACGAAGAGCTTTCTGCCATCAAGGAGCTTTTCCACCTCTACAACGTCCAATACGTTAACGATATCATTCTTGCCTCGCTGGAACTGATTTACAGAGTGCTTGAAATTGCGATCGCTCTCAAGTCCAAGGCCGATTGACGTCGTTTTTGCGTGCTTTAAAGACTAACGTATGGCAGTTGAATGCATTGAACGCGCGCAGGTCTACGTGCGCGAAAAGTTTGAAAACGAATACAGCGGACACGACTACTTTCACACGCTTCGTGTTTTTAAAATGGCGACACGTATTGCAAAAAGCGAGGGTGCAAACCTTGAAACCGTTCAACTTGCCGCACTTTTGCACGACGTTGACGACAGAAAGATATCGCCCGACACATACAAAAATCAGGCGAATGCCCGTTCCTTTTTGCAAACGAACGGTGTAGACGAGAATACGATAGAACTAATTTGCAAAATCATTCGGGAGATCTCGTTTGGTGCCGGCAACTCGGCTCCCTCAACCCTCGAGGGGCAATGCGTGCAGGATGCCGACCGTCTTGATGCCATTGGTGCCATTGGAGTTGCCCGCGCGTTTGCCTACGGCGGCAACCGCAACAGACTGATGCATCACCCCGACATCAAGCCGAACGAGAACATGACAAAAGAGGAATATCTCAAGAGTGAATCGACGACCATCAATCATTTTTATGAAAAACTCTTCAAGCTGACCGCTTTGATGAATACAAAGACAGCGATTCAAATTGCAAAGGAACGCCAGGCATATATGAAGGGCTTTGTCACCGAGTTTATGGATGAATGGGAGGGCATACGCTGACGCGGATGTTCTCTTGCAAGATTGAAAGAAATGACAAATCAATATTTGAAAAACTTGAACAAGATCGAGTTTGTTGTGACCTATGCGTGCACAGGGCGGTGCAAGCATTGCTCCGAGGGAGATCACACGTCCTGCGGTGAGCGGATCGATCCCGAAATTGCCGCGGCGGCTGTGCGAAAGATCGCGGCGGAGTACGGCATTAAAACCGTTATGACGTTTGGCGGAGAGCCGCTTTTGTGCACAGATGCGGTCTGTGCCATTATGACGGCCGCCAAAGAGCTGAATATCCCCGGGCGGCAAGTCATTACAAACGGCTATTTTTCAAAGGATGCCGAACGCATCCGGGAGGTGGCGCAAGCGCTTTTGGGGTGCGGTGTGAATGATCTTCTTTTGTCGGTGGATGCGTTCCATCAAGAAAGCATTCCGCTTGACGTAGTAAAGCAATTTGCAATCGCGGCAAAGGAGTGCGGCATACCGATCCGCCTGCAGCCCGCTTGGCTCATTGGGGCCGAAAATGACAACACGTATAACGAAAAAACGCGAGAAATTCTCGATAGCTTTGCCGATTTGGGTATTCCCGTGAGCGAGGGAAACGTTGTTTTTGGGGAAGGGAATGCGCTAAAATATCTCTCGGAGTATTTTACACAACAGACCGTCCCCAACCCTTACGTGGAGGATCCGCGCGACGTGCGTTGTGTCTCTTTTGAACCCAACGGCAACGTTCTTGATGGCAACCTCTATCAGCGCGACATTATGGAGATTTTGCGCACGTACTGCCCCGAAGATCAGGGGTGACGGAAAACTGAAAATCAAGTCAACAAAAGGGTAGAGCACAAGCTCCGCCCTTTTTTATCTTTGTGTTTGGGTTGGTTGCTACACTTGAAATAAAAATTCAATTACCTCAAAAAAACACTTGACATTTTGACTAAAATATATTAAAATATATGCTATAAGATAACAAATTGCTTTTTGGTTGTGAATTAGACGGTAAAAAAGTGAGTAACAACCGCCCAAAAGGAGAATGACATGATAGGAACAGCATTGGACAGAATTTATGCCGCAAAACAAATTGCCACCAAAACCGAGGTCAAGGTAATTGACGGAATTTTGAGCATTCCGCCCGAAGAGATCATCTATCTTTCCATCAGCGACCTCTCGGCACGCCTGAAGGTAGCCGACGCTACGTTGGTTCGCTTTTGCAAAAAGATCGGGTACAACGGATTTCAAGATTTTAAGCTTCACCTGAGCCAAACGGTTGCCACAAGTGAAAAAAATGCAACCGACAGCACGGTCATGCGCATTGCAAATCAAATGGTAGATGCAATCAACGAGACCTCCAAGGGTATTCGCTACGAGGAGTGCTTACGTATTGCAGAGCTGTTGATCTGTTCCAACAAAATTTGCGCGTTTGGCGTAGGCAACTCTGCCATTACCGCAATGGAGGTCAGCAATATCCTCGCACGCCTGGGCATTATTGTAACCTACACGCCCGACCCTCACCTGCAATCTATGATCACCAGTAACCTTAGCGAAAATGATACGGTTATTCTTATCAGCGTTTCGGGTAGCACCAAGGATATTATCGACGTTGCCGAAATTGCCAAAAAGAACGGTGTAAACGTGGTTGTGATTTCTTGTTACGATATCTCTCCCTTGGCAAAATATGCCGACCACATTCTTTTGTCTACAAGACGTGAAGCGGCTTACGAGGGCGGCTCCGTATCGACCATTGTTTCTATTTCCTACATCATCAACGTGCTTTACAGCGCGATATACGAAAAACTCAGAGAAGCGGGCTACGAGCACACAATGCGCGCCGCACGTTCGGTTGCAAATAAATCGCTGTAATCGGGGGGAGGAAAAAATATGCTGCAAGACAGACAAATTGATAGAATGATACTCAAGATGCAACGCCTTCAAACCATGTACGAGGGGCATCTTATCCGTCAGGTTATTCACCCTGAGGTGACCGTAGAAAAGAACGGCATCAAAGCGCTTGCTACCGAGGGAATGCAATGGGGTGAGGATTTTGCAACGGCTACGTTTTCCTTTACCGTGAGTGGAGTTTTGGAGGGGGAGAAGTATTATCTTACTGCCCAAACCGGTGCTCCCGAGCATCTTGTTTGCATCAACGGCAAAAAGGTTGGCATTTTGGATTATATCGCTCCTGCCGAAGCATTCGAGCCCCCGTCGCGCACACACAGATATCTCTATTTGGATGGCTTGAAGAACGGTGACGTTGTAAGCCTTGAGGGGTATTATTCTCACACCATGCCCGGCCTTCATCCATATGATCAAAAGTCTACGTTCTCCTATGCCGGCTATCAGCCCAACAGACCCTATCAATCTATCAGCCTCGTTTCCATGAACGAGCCGCTTCGCGCATTGAACGAAAAAATGATCCTTTTGGGTCACCTTTATCAATCCGAAAAAGACGGCTTTGCCAAGGCACATATCGAAAAGACCTATCTCGAGCTCTTCAAGCTTCTTCCAACAGAGGAGGTCATTCCGAGCGAGGAAAAGCTCAAAGAGGCCGAGGCGATCATTGATGAACTTTTTGTGGGGGGCAGAAAAATCCCCTACGTTGGCATTATCGGTCACTCGCACTTGGATACCGCATGGCTTTGGACGGTGGACGAGACCAAGAGAAAGCTGATGCGCACTGTTTCCAATGCGGTTGAAATGCTCAGACGTTATCCCGAATACACCTTTTTTATGTCAACGGTCCTTTATTTGAAGTGGATCGAGGATGCCGACCCTGCGCTTTTTGCAGAGGTAGAAAAATACATCAAGGAGGGCAGATTTGAGGTCAACGGAGCAACCTGGGTCGAGTGTGACGGCAACCTTACGGGGTCCGAGGCGTTCTGTCGCCAATTCTTGCGCGGCAAGCGCTATCTGCGCCAAAAATTCGGCTACGAGTCCGACACGTTTTGGCTGCCCGATACCTTCGGCTATTCCGCAGCATTGCCGCAAATCATGAAAAAATCCGGTGTTGATTATTTCCTCACCACAAAGCTTTCTTGGAACGATACCAATCAGTTCCCCTACGAGACCTTTATGTGGCGCGGCATTGACGGCAGCACCGTTCCCGTGCACTTTAACAGCATTCACACCTGGATCAACGAAGAAACTGTCGGCGCGCGCTTGGACGCTATCAAAAACAAGCGCGAGGGCGACAACGTTTTGATCGCATACGGATTTGGCGACGGCGGCGGAGGTCCTTCTGCCGAAATGGTCAGCCGCGCGATCTATACCGAAAAGACCGCACACAGAGCAAAGGTAGAGCATACCACCGTTTCCAACTTTATGAAACGTGTGAGCGAGAATGAATTGCCCGAATATTTTGGCGAATTGTATCTTGAGCTCCACCGCGGAACCTACACCACCAATCACAACCTCAAAATGTATAACCGCCGTTTGGAGGAAGCGCTTCACGATGCGGAGCTGATTTCTGTTTTGAAGGATGATCGCAACGCAAAAACGCTTACCGATGGTTTGTACGATACGTTGATGCTCAATCAGTTCCACGACATTTTGCCCGGTACCTGCATCGCCGAGGCAACCGACGTAGCGCTTGCCGAGCAAGCACAAGCTTTGTCTGTGGCAAAGGATTATATTTCCGGCAAGGGCAAAAAAGGCAAAAAGTCCTACTTTAACACCCTGCCGCACAGTCGCCTTGAAATCCTCTCTACCGATAGCGGTCAAAGTTATGAGGCTCTTGACGGAACGCGCGTGGTTGCCCCCTACAAATTTGAGGGTTGCGGCTACGGCAAAAAGGTAAAGGGAAGCGGTAAGATCCCCTTTGTTGTAGAGGGCGATACCGTAAAGACCCCCTTCCTTGAGGCAACCTTTGAAGAGGGCAAGATCTCCTCTTTGATCTACCGCGGTCGCGAGCTTGCAAAAGAGGGACTGCACATCATTAAGGCGTATGAGGACCTGCCGTTCATTTACGACAACTGGGATATTGATGCCGACTATCGCCTTAAGGAAAAACCGGTCAAGTTCCTCGGTCGCGAGGTCGTCTCGGTAGGGGAGTATCTTCTCGTTGTTCGAATTACGCATGCCGTTGCGCAAAATTCGCTGCTTGTCACCGACGTTAAGTTCCGTTATGACAGCCCGCAAATCGAGTTTGAAAACCGTCTTGTTGCAGGAGATACGCATACCCTCATTCGCTCCGAGCATGATACCACCCTCTTTGCACAGTCTTACAAGTGTGAGACCCAATTCGGCAATCTTTTGCGCAACACCTACAACCGCGAAAAGAGCGACATTGCAAAGTTTGAGGTGTGCGCTCACAAGTGGACCGACCTTTCGGAGCAGGGCATGGGTATGTCTCTTTTGAGTGACGTAAAATACGGCGTTTCTTGCCAAGGTGGCAGAATGGGCATTACTTTGCACAAGTCCGGTACTCATCCCGATGCAAGAGGCGACAAGGGCGAGAGCCACTTCAGCTATGCGCTCTACCCGCACGAGGGTGGACTCTCTATGGATACCGTTCGTCGCGGATACAATTTCAACTATGCACCCGTTCGCACAAGTCACCAAGAGCTGGAGTCTCCCTTTAAAATTTCGGGTGACAGCAGCGTCATTTTGGAAACCGTAAAGCAAGGCGAGGATGACGGCATTGTGCTTCGTCTCTACGAGGCGCTTGGCGCAACCTCTACCGTTACCTTGACCGCACCGCAAAAGGAAATGGTTCAAACCAACATCCTTGAGGATGAAGAAAAGGTGCTTGGCAAAAATGAGACCGTGCTCACGTTTGCACCGTTTGAAATCAAAACCGTTAAGATCAAATAATTTTTGCGGACCCGATGTTCTCGGGTCCGCTTTTTTGCCTTTATTTTGAAGTCTTGCATATTTGTGAAAATAAAATTGATTTTTCTTCCCAAAAATGAAAAATTTTTCAAAAAAAGTTAAGAAAATAAAAATTTTTTTCAAACCCATTGACTTTTAAAGCAAAAAGTTATATAATAATATGGATGGAAAACCCACCATTTGTGCAATCTGCATAAAAGAAAACGCCAAGTTTTCGACAAAAAGAACAAACTCAAATCGCAGCATTGCCAAATGGCACTCAAAACCCTGTTGAGTTGAACAGAAAGGAACAAAACCGAAATGAACGCATTAAAAAGAGGCTTGATCGTTTCCTGCCAGGCCGTAAAAGGAGAACCCCTCTATGGGTACGGCATTATGCATCTTTTTGCCAAAGCGGCAAAAGAGGGCGGCGCTAACGGTATTCGCGCACTGTGCGACGATATCGATAGCATCAAGGAAGAGGTAAACCTCCCGATTATCGGATTGGTAAAAGAAATTTACGAGGATAGCGAGATCTATATCACCCCCACCAAAAAAGAAGTGGACAGACTCCTTGCCACCAAGTGCGACGTTGTTTGCATGGATGCAACTCTGCGCACCCGTCCTGAGGGCATCACCCTCGACGAGCTTTACGCTTACGCCCGCGAGCATGCGAACGGCAGAGAGCTGATGGCAGACGTTTCTACCATCGAGGAGGCGATCAACGCCGACCGTCTTGGCTTTGATTACATCTCCACCACCATGAGAGGCTACACCCCCTACACCGCGCAATATGCAATTCCCGATATCGATTTTGTAAAGGAATGCTGCGAAAAGGTAAAGAATGCAAAGGTGATTGCTGAGGGCGGCGTATTTGAAGTATCGCACATGGAAGCTATCTCCGAGGTCAATCCCTACGCGGTAGTTGTTGGCTCTGCCATTACAAGACCTAAGGTCATCACCGAACGTTTTATGGGAGCGCTCCACCTCAAAGATTGATCAAACAACACAAAACGGTAAAAAACATGAAGCTTGTATATATTCCCTTGGACGAGCGTCCCTGCAATTATTATTTTGCACAAAGAATTGCACAGGGCAGTCCAATAGAGATCAAAGCCCCCAAAAGGGAGCTGCTCGGGTATAAAAAAACACCCGCCAATATCGAAGCGCTTGAAAAATTTGTTTTGGAAAGTGCTGCCGAGGCCGATAGCTTTGTGCTGTCGCTCGATATGCTCCTTTACGGTGGCATTTTACCTTCCCGTTTGCACCATGCAAGCGAGGAGGAGCTGACCGAGAGACTTTCCGTTATTCAAAAGATCAAGGCCATCAACCCCGCGGCAAAGATTTACGCCTTTGCCCTGATTATGAGATGTCCGCGTTACTCCAGCAGCGATGAGGAGCCGGACTATTACGAGCATTGCGGCGAGCAGATCTTCCGCACCGGTCAGGTCAAGCACAAAAGAGCGCTTGGTTTGATCGATGATGACGAAGCCGAGGCGCTTTTGACCGAATATGCAGCCTACACCGGTGAGCATCTTGCCGATTTTGAGCATCGCAGAGAGGTCAACCGCAATATGCTTATCAAGGTCATCAAGCTCTTGGGTCAGGGAATTGATTTTCTTGTCATTCCGCAAGATGACTCCGCCGAATTCGGCTATACGTCGATGGATAGAGAGGCGATCAAGGAGGTCATTAAAGAAGGTCTTTCGGACGTTGCCATGTATCCCGGAGCCGATGAGGTCGGCATGACGTTGCTTGCAAGAGCCGCCTGCGACTACAAGGGCGTGTCTCCCAAAATCGAGTGCATCTTTGCACACGAAAACAACCCGAACATTATTCCTCTTTACGAGGATAGACCGCTTGGCCAAACCCTGCCGCACCAGATCTGTTCGGCAGGCGGCATTCAAGTGGCCGAGGGCGAGAGCTCTGACATTCGGTTGTTCTTAAATTACCCCGCGAGTGAACACAGAGAGGTTTTTGAAGAGCCCTCCGGCGGATACGCGGCACGCAATTTGCCGCTGTTTTGCCAAAAGATCGCAAAGAGCGTGGCAGAGGGTCGCGTGAGCGCATTGGTCGACGGTGCATATTGCAACGGCGGCGACAAGGAGATCTTACAGTTGCTCCAAACCCAAATGCCTTTGTTCAGTCTTTCGGCATATGCCGGTTGGAACACGTCTTCCAACACGCTGGGCACCGTAATCTGTCAGGCAATATTCGTTTTCCTCTTTGGCGACAGCCAAAACCAAAAGAGATTTTTGGCAGAGCGCATTTGTGAGGACGTAGGATATTGCGGACACGTGCGCAGTCTTGTTACCAATCGGTACCTCCCCTCCATGGGTTACAATTATTTTGATGCAGGAGAGGCAGAGGGCGAGGTAGCAGGCATTGTAAAGCGTGAGCTTGAAGCCTTTATCAATCAGCTTTTTCCCACCGTTTGGGAAAAATATAAAATTTCGGTATGCCGTATGCCTTGGCGCAGAATGTTTGAGGTAGATCTCTCTTTGGAAGAGATTGCCGAGTAAGAGTGTTAAGAAAGACCCCACACCGATGCAAACCAATAAGAACGCAATTATACCCGTGCATTGCACATTTTGAGGACATTATGCAAAATTTTGACACCTGCGCCAAGGAGGCGCAACCCCAGTTGCCTATCAGAGGCATATGGCACAGACCCAACGTTGGCAAAAACGAGACCAATCTCGAAGAGCTTTGTCAAGTCATCGACCGTTTTGCCCGTGCGGGAATCAACACCGTTTTTCTGGAAACCTTTTATCACGGCAAGGCGGTATTCAAAACCGAAAAGGTACCTTATCACACCGTTTTGCGCGAGTATTCCTACGGTGACTATCCCGATTATCTCACGGCTTTTGTAACCGAGGCAGATAAGCGCGGCATCAAGGTTCACGCTTGGGTGCAGGACTTTTACGTCGGTTTTCTTGAGGATTTCGAGTTCGTGGTCAATCACCAAAGCTGGCTTTTGATCAACCAACAAGGCGGCATTCGTCACACAACCGAGGGACAAGGCTTTGGCGGCTACATCTTTTTGGATCCTGCCAACACCGAGGTAAGAGCATTTCTTGTTGACCTGTACGACGAATTGCTGACGAGATTCCCCCTGCTTTGCGGCATCAACCTCGACTATATTCGTTATCCCATTTCCGAGTTCGATCAAGACACCGATACGGGATACACCGAATGCTGCATGAATGCATTTGCAAAGCAACAAGTCTTGACGCTTGATCCCGCTCGCAAGAGGGAAGACCTGATCGAGCAGATCAAAGAGAAGGACTTGCTTGCACAGTGGACGGCACACCGCGCATACTACATTACGCAGTTTGTTTCCGCGGTGTATGAAATGATCCACGAAAAGCACCTGGGCAAAATCGCCTCTACGGCGGTATTCTCCGAGCTCGACGCGGCTTACAGAATGAAAAAGCAAACCATTCGCGTATGGCTTGAAAAGAACTACATCGACATGGTAACCCCTATGGTGTATTTCTACGAGACCGACAAGGTGTTCAATTCGGTAAAAGAGCTCAAGGCAATGTGCAACGGCATTCATTGCCACACGGGTCTTTACACCACCTATCACGACCAATCCGTCGCCGACCTTGCGGAGCATCTCGACGCAAGCGACCGTGCCGGCGCCGAGGGATTCGTTTTGTTTGATTCAAACAGAACCTTCTTTGAGGCAAAAGAAAAGTATGAGGATTTCCTCGCCGAGCAATACGGCAAGGCATAATTCCTTTAAAATTTGCGAACCACAAATAAAAAATACATTTTAGGAGGCAACATGAAAAAGCACTTTACGAGATTGACGGTTCTTGTTTTAATCCTCTCCATCTTTTTGCAATGCGCACCCATCGTTAGCGCGGCGCAGGAGGGAGAATCCGAGAGAAACATGAGCCAAAGTGTAACGGCAACTGTTGGCGGCAAAACGCTCCATGCAATTACCGACCCCGTAGTATACTGGGAGGTTGCATCCGGCGGATCGCTTTCCGACTATCAAATCAAGTTCAATGCGGTAGACGAAAACGCAACCGTCATCTACACCCCTTGGTATCCCAACACCAAAACGGGCAGAGTTGGCTCTTACGTTGAGTACGTTTGCCAACTGAACAACGACAACAGCTACGTGGTAACCGAGATCGTTACCGCAGGCGACGGTCAAACCTACATTCCCGTAGGCGGCTTTGTTATTTCCGTTCACACCTCGCAAAACAACGGCTTTGCGGCAGTAGGTGACGTTGTTACCCTTGGCGGTGCAAAAATCACCATTCCCACAAAGGCAGTTGAATCTGACGAAAAGAGAATTGTAATCGATTACACCAACACAAACCGTTCCGGCCCCATGACGGTTTATTACGATTATCAGTTTGGCGAAAAGACCGGCACCAACCCCTTTGGCTCCGAGGTTATTTGCCAATATGACTTTACCGAAAAGGCGTTCAAGGTAATCGGCTTCCGTCCCTTTGGCACGGGCGACGATTCCGGCTCGACCATTCCCGATAACGGCTTTGTTCTTTCCTCTTACGGTCCCGGCTACCGTCAACTTCTCGCTCCCGATCAGCTCTTCTCCAAGGGCGACGAGGTGAGAATGGTTGGCTTTGACTACATCCGCTTTGGCGGCACCGTAGTTGGTGAGTACGATTACATCAACCCCACCAAAGAGGGCAACCCCGGATCTATGGAAACGCCCACCGAGGAATTCCCCGCATACCGTGGCGAAAACCAAACCATGATCTACAAGGACGGTTGGGATTACAAGGGCGCAGCAGGCACCGGCACAAACGTTTATGGCTTTGAGGCAGCAGTTGATGCAAACGGCGTTGTTGTTGAGCTTGGCGTTAACGTTTCTAAAATTCCCGAGGGCGGTTACGTTATTTCGGGTCACGGCAAGGGCCGCGATTTCATCCGTGCAAACGTAGTTCTCGGCGCAACCGTTGTTCTCAACGAAAAAACACAAACCTACTCGGTATCCACAACCCTGAACAGTTACTACGAAAATCTCGTAACCGATGTTGAAGCGGTTATCAGCGCTGCAGAAACCAGAATCAAGCAGCTCTATGACGTTGACACGGTTTCTTTAACACAATACATCGAAGAGGTAAGAGTTGAGCTGCTTTCTTTGAAGACGGTAAAAGAAAACATTGAAGTTGCTCTTGAAAATCCCGACCTTACCGAAGAGGAAAGAGTTAGCCTTTTGATGAGCTACAACAACAGCCAGCTCAAGATTGAAAAGCTCCGTCAACAAATTCTCGTTTCCTCTGCAGAGAGCAAAGCGGTCTCTGCAAGAGCCGTATGGCACAGACCCACCGAAACCACATACGAGGATTTGGAGGCAAACATTCGTATGTATAAAAAGATCGGCATTAACCTGATCTTTGTTGAAACGCTCTACAACGGTTACTCTTCCTTCAAGAGTGACATCGAAGAATTCCCCTACCACAAAAACCTTGCTCCCACTTACACCAAGAGCGGCAGCGAGCCCGTAGTTTACAACGATTATCTTTCTGCATTCGTAGCTCTCTGCCAAGAATACGGCATTGAGGTTCACGCTTGGGTAGAAAACTTCTACGTTGGCATCGATCCCTTGGCAAAGGTTGTTACCATGCACCCCGATTGGATCATGTATAACGATGACGGCACCTACCTGCAACGCAACGAGGGCGGCCTTTACATCTTTATCGATCCTGCAAAGAAGGAAGTTCAGGATACACTCATTGCTTACTACAACGATCTCTTTACCAAAAACCCCGGCGTAGCAGGCTTGAACCTTGACTACATTCGTTACCCCGTTTCCTCCAGAGAAGAGGACACCGGCTTTACGGTTGACGCAATGAAGGGCTTCTACGAAGGCGTTATGGGCAAAACCTTTACCGAAAACCAATCTTCTACAAGAGAGAAGATGTACAACAAGTTTGTTCAACTCTTTGATAAGAAATACCTCATGGGTGGCCAAGCAGAGGCAGACGCCAACTATCAAAAGTGGGTTGAATACCGCATGGGTCTTATCACCAATTACGTAAAGCGCATCAAGACCGAAATCAAGGATGCGCGCGGCATCATTCTTTCCACCTCTGTATTTGCATCTCTCCAAGAGTCCACCAATGCAAAGAAGCAGGATTGGCAGACCTGGTACCTTAACGGTTGGATCGATCTTGCAACCCCCATGGCATACTACACCAACTCTACCGACGTTCTTAAGAGAGTAAACGATATGATTCTGATGGGCGGCAATAACTGCCTCTACTACACGGGCATCGCTTCCTCTTACAGCGGACTCCCCGCATGGCAAAACAAGGAGCACATTGAGGCTTCTTACCAAGCAGGTGCCAACGGCTACGTTATTTTCTGCTCTACACAGATCATTGGCCACGAGGACGTTCAAAATGCGCTCCTCTCCGGCGTTAACAGCAAGTGGGCAGTTCTTCCTCATGCACCCATTGCAAGCATTCTTGCAGCAACCAAGGCAGACCTCGCATCTAAGGCAGATCGAATCTACATTCCCGCAGGCGGTATGACCGAGGAGCAAAAGGCAGCGCTCGTTGCAGCCATTGCCGAGATCGAGGCAATGCCCGCAGATACCGCAGTTGATATCTACAAGATTCTCAAAAAGGTTGAAGCGTTGGCAAAGACCGACATTAAGAATATGGCAAAGGGTTACTCCCGCCAAAGAATCGTTGAGCAACTCAACGAGCTTGTAGAAATCCTTGATGCAAGAATCTCCATGGAGCTGATCGCTGACGGTGAATGGAACCCTGAAGAGATCAGAGTTCGTCCCACCGTTACCGAGAGCGGCATCGTATTCCCGAGCGATCACGTTTGCGAGAGCAAGTGCGAAAAGTGCGGAAAGTGCAAGGATAAGTCCTGCACCATGGATGCGTGCGCAACAAAGTGCATGGGACACAAGGCAGACGTTACCGAGCAACCCGGTGTTTCCGATACCTTTGAGACCACCACAGTTATTATTGTTGTAATCGTTGCAGGCGTTGTTTTGATTGGCACAGGTGTTGCACTTGCACTGATCTTTACAAAAAAGAAGACCAACAGCAAAGATAAAAAGAACACTCCCCAAGAATAAACACCGTTGAGCAAAAAGCATCAAAAATCCATTTGCAATTATAATCATCTTTTACAAATCTTCTCGCGGTCGGGCTATATTGCCCGATCGGGAGAGGTAAGGAAAACAAGTAAGAATGAAGAAAAAGAAGTTGTCATTACGGGTAGCGGCAATGCGGTTACTCTGTTTACTACTGATTATGATTACATTTACTACGAGTACCACCGCCTTTGCATCAGAAAACATGGTTGACACGGCAAAAAGTAGCAGCTACAGCAGTATGGCTGCAAAGGTAAATTCCGCAATTGGTTCTGCCAAAAGCAGAATAACACAGCTCTACGATCTTGACACCGTACTTTTGCAAGGTTATTTTGCCGAAGCGGAAGCAAAGCTCGAGGAGCTCAGAACAGCATCGGGGAACACATCCGCTCTGGAGGCCGAAATCGAGGAGATCTGCAACAAGATCGTGATGGCTTCTGCAGAGAGCAAAGTGGTTTCCGCTCGTGCCACCTGGCACAGACCCGGCGAGTCCACCTACAGTGCTATCAAAAACACAGTAGAAACCTTCAAGTCCTGCGGCATAAATCTTGTTTTTGTTGAAAGCTTCTATCACGGGTGCACAATTTATACAAGTGACGATATTGAAATTCCGTATCATCCCTCGTTGGTAAGATCCTATACCGATGCAGAAAAGGGCATTGTTTATGACGATTATCTCTCTGCTTTTCTTGCCTGTTGTGAGGAATACGGTATTGAGGTGCACGCTTGGGTAGAAAACTTTTACGTTGGTATTGATCCCAACACAGGTATTGTTGCCAAACATCCGGATTGGGTCATGTACAACGATGACGGCAGCATTACTCAGCGCAAGGAGGGGGGCTCTTACATATTCGTAGACCCCGCCAACAAAGAAGTTCAGGATGCCCTTATTCATTTCTACAACGACCTTTTCGAAAAGAATCCCGGACTTCGCGGACTCAATCTCGACTATATCCGCTATCCTGTCTCCGACCGAAGCTGTGATACAGGCTACACAGTGGCTGCCATGAAGGGCTTTTATGAAAGCATTGGCAAGACGTTTACCGACGAGCAGCTATCCGACAGAGCGAAGATGGCCAACAAATTCAAGCAGCTCTTTAACAAGAACTATCTTGCAGGCGGACAGACCGAGGCAGACAACAATTATCGGCTTTGGGTCGAGTATCGCACAAGCATTATTACCGACTACGTTGAGCGCATCAAAAACGAGGTCAAAAATTTGCGTGATATTATTCTTTCCACCGCTGTTTTTGCATCTCTCAATGAATCGCTGAATTCCAAGAAAGCCGACTGGCAGAAATGGTATCAAAACGGTTGGATTGATATTGCCACTCCCATGGCTTACTATTCTACGGCGAGTAGCGTTCAAACCAACGTTAAAAACATGATCGATATAGGCGGCAACAACTGCCTTTATTACACGGGTCTGGCTTCTTCTTACAGCGGCTATCCCGCATGGTACAACAAAGAATTTATTGAAGCATCCTACAAGGCTGGCGCATCCGGTTACGTTATATTTGCATCCCAGCAGATTATCGGTCACCCCGACGTTCAGCTCTCTCTTAGTAGCGGTGTTGGCAGAAAGAAGGGAATTCTTCCGCATGCCGATATAGGAGAGATTCTCAAAGCCAGCTTTGATGATATTCTCGACAAGGCAGAAAGGCTTTATATTCCCGCAGGAGGCATGACCGAGACGCAGAGAGACGATCTTAAGGCAGGTTTCGATCAAATTCTTGAAAAACCGTATGACACCGCGGCAAAGATCCGATCGATATATGCCAGCGTAAATACGGTTAAGGTAATTCTTCGCAACTATGCCGACGGATATGCCTACGACAGAATCCATCAGCAAATCACCGAGCTGTTGGCAATTTTGGATGCAAGATATTCCATGCAGCTCATTGCAGAGGAGAATTACGAAGCCCCCGAGGAGCCCGAGACTCCCAACGAACCCGAAACTCCCGAACAACCCGAAACACCCGAAATCCCCGAAACAAACGAGGAACCCAAGGTTCCCCAAGAGCCAAAACTTAACTTCTTCCAAAAAATCTGGCAGATAATTCTTAACTTCTTCAAAGAGGTAAAAAAGCTTTTTTGCAAGGAGAATTGATTGGTATTTTTAGATGTCCAAGCATCTCAAAATAAATAAAAAAAATTTAATAGGAGGCAAACTTCAATGAAAATGTCAAAAATTTTGACAGTAATCGCACTTGCAATGGTAATTGTACTTACCTTTGCATCTTGTGATTTCATCAACCTCGGCAAAGACAATGAAACCACACCCCCTGCAAACGAGGGAACCACTCCCCCCGCAAACGAAGAAACCACCCCCGAAGAAACTACTCTCTCCATCAATGTAGTTCCTCAAACTGTTGAGATTCATGCAGGCGATGAAATCGACCTCATGTTTGGCGTAACCGTTAACGGTGAAGCTACTCTCTTCATCGAAGACGACGACGGCTTTGATGCAGATGTTGAAGGTACCTACACCATCACCTACACTGCAGTTACCGCAAACGGCAAAACTGCAACCGCAACCCGTACGGTAACCGTTATCAAGGCTCTCTCCGCTCTCACTCTTGAGGTAAGAGCTAACAGACTTGGCGAAAACAAGTGGCAAGGCAATCTCCTTTCCTTCAAGAACAAGGAATTCGTAACCCTTAACGGCAACTACACTGCAGAAGCAGCAATCAGCGGCGTATTCTACAACGCAAGCAATGCTGCAATCACTGTTAGCATTCCCGGCGGCTACGGCGTAGCAGCAATTATCGATGCTAACGGCTTTGTACTCGAAGGCCGTGACGGTGCTAACTCCAAGCTTGTTAACCAAGCAAACCCCGACAGAACCGCAAGCTCCGTAACCTCTATTGAGATCGACGGCGAAACCGTTACCGTTGCAAGCGCATTTGCAAAGAACCTCACCGTTCCTGCAGGCGGCTATGCAATCGTTGTTCAAAACGGCTACTGCGGCACCACCGTTGACTCCGACGGTCGTGGCTTTATGAACTACAACGTAATTTACCAATACGGTAACGTTGTTCGTCTCCTTTGGGCAGATGACCAAGAGGTTATTACTCCTTACGTAAACCAAGCTCCCGTAATCACCGGTCACAACAACAAGGTTCTCGCTAACCTGACCGATGCTGATTTCGATCTTTTGACCGCAATTATCGGTGGTCTTACCATTCTCGATGATAACGGCACCTTCGATCCTTCCGACGATACCGCAGTTGAAGTTACCGTTGCTGACAACGGCGGCTTTAACGTTAACGCTGCAGGTTCCTACACCGTTACTCTCACCGCAACCGACGGCACTCTCACCACTACCGTTACCCGCGTGGTTGAAGTTGTTGACAATCTTGTAAAGGTTACCATCGGCGACAACGCCTACGATCTCCTCCCCGACAAGATCGCAGTTGACCAAGACCTCACTGTTCTCGGTTCTTACCTCTTCGTTCTTTACACTCCCGCATACGAAGGCGCTCTCAACTGGAGCAACGGTTGGGGTGAAGCATTCATTCTCAATCAATACGGTCAAATCGTTCGCATCTACGACGGTGCAAACGGCAAGTACTATGATGCAGATAACAAGGCAGGCGTTGTAGACGCAGCTAAGTGCACCGCTGCTGAGTACCTCAAGCAAGCATTTGCATCTCGTCAAGAAGGCGAATACATGATCGTAGCGCCTAACGGAACTGCAGGCAACCTTACCCGCGCGTTCTTCCTCAGCAACCGTACAATCGGTGCTCAAATGACTATCCCCGGCATCACTTTCCCCGAGGCTCCCGCTCATACTTGCGAGCATGTTTGCGAAACTTGCGGTAAGTGTGCAGACGCAGAATGCACCGAGGCAGCTTGCACCGACAAGTGTGCATGCGAACCCGAGCATGCTTGCGAACACGTTTGTGAATACTGCGGCAAGTGCACCGATGCAGATTGCACACACTCTGCTTGCGAAGCTAAGTGCGCAGGTCACGAAAACTCCAAGTTCATCTCCGTTGACGGCAAGACCTTTGAGGCAGTTGACGGCAAGTGGGCATACAACACCGAAATCACCACTGCAAATGCAGCAACCAAGGCTATGTGGATCTTTGATAAGAACTACACCGGCAGCTTTGCAACCAACGGTTACGGCGCAGCAATTGTTGTTGACGCATACGGCAAGCTCATCAAGATTTATGACGGTGCAAACGGCGGCTTCTGGACTGCAGAAGGCAAGGCAGCAACCGCACACTTCACCACCTCTACTTATGCAACCGTAGCATGGTCCGAACTCGGCGAGGGCGAGCTTCTTATCGTTCTTCCCAACGACGGCGCATCCAACGCATCTCGCGGCTGGGCACTTTCTCTCCGTGCAGTTAACGGTTATGAGGGTGCTTGCGGCAAGGCTATCACTCTTACCGGCTTCACCTTTAAAACCTTGGATAAGGTTATTACCATTAACGGTAAGGAATTCACCGCTACCGAAGGCAAGTGGATCTACAACCAAGAAGTAACTGCAACAACTGCAGCAGGCTCCTCCATGATCATTCTCGACAAGAACTACACCGGTGCTCTCGCAACCAACGGTTACGGCGCAGCAATCGTTCTTGACCAATACGGCAAGCTCATCAAGATTTATGACGGTGCAAACGGAGGCTTCTACACCGAAGCAGGCAAGGCAGCATCCGCTCACTTCACCACCGCTACCTATGCAACCGTAGCTTGGGGCGAGCTCCAAGAAGGTCAAACCCTCATCATTTTCCCCAACGACGGTGCTTCCAACGCAGCTCGCGGCTTCGCACTCGGTCTGCGCACCGACGGTTCCATCGGTCAAACCGCAACCCTCACCGGTGTTGAATTTGACGTTTACGTTCCCGATAACAAGACCCTCGCTGTTAACGGTAAGGAATTCACCGCTAACGAAGGTAAGTGGATCTATAACCAAGAAGTAACCGCAGCAACCGCAGCAGGCTACTCCATGATCATTCTCAACAAGAACTACACCGGCGCTCTCGAAACCAACGCTTACGGCGCAGCAATCGTACTTGACCAATACGGCAAGCTCATTAAGGTATATGACGGTGCAAACCTTGGCTTCTACCAAGGCAACGGCAAAGAGACCGCTCACTTCACCACCTCTAACTACGCAGTTGTAGCATGGGGCGAACTCCAAGAAGGTCAAACCCTCATCATTTTCCCCAATGACGGTGCTTCCAACGCAGCTCGTGGCTTCGCACTTGGTCTGCGCACCGACGGCTCCATCGGTCAAACCGCAACCCTTACCGGTATCGAATTTGACGTTTACGTTCCCGATAACAAGACCATCACCGTTAACGGCAAGGAATTCACCGCTAACGAAGGCAAGTGGATCTACAACCAAGAAGTAACTGCAGCAACCGCAGCAGGCTACTCCATGATCATTCTCGACAAGAACTACACCGGCGCTCTCGCAACCAACGGTTACGGTGCAGCAATCGTTCTTGACCAATACGGCAAGCTCATTAAGGTATATGACGGTGCAAACCTTGGCTTCTATCAAGGCAACGGCAAAGAGACCGCTCACTTCACCACCTCTAACTACGCAACCGTAGCATGGGGCGAGCTCCAAGAAGGTCAAACCCTTATCATCTTCGCTAACGACGGTGCTTCCAACGCAGCTCGCGGCTTCGCACTCGGTCTGCGCACTGATGGCTCCATCGGTCAAACTGTAACCCTTACCGGTTTTGAGTTTGAAGCTCTCACAAAGACCCTCACCATCAACGGTAAGGAATTCACCGCTACCGAAGGTAAGTGGATCTACAACCAAGAAGTAACCGCAGCAACCGCAGCAGGCTACTCCATGATCATTCTTGATAAGAACTACACCGGCGCTCTCGCAACCAACGGTTACGGCGCAGCTATCGTTCTTGATGCAAGCGGCAAGCTCGTTAAGGTATACGACGGTGCAAACCTCGGCTTCTACCAAGGCAACGGCAAAGAGACCGCTCACTTCACCACCTCTAACTACGCAACCGTAGCATGGGGCGAACTCCAAGAAGGTCAAACCCTCATCATCTTCGCTAACGACGGCGCTTCCAACGCAGCTCGCGGCTTCGCACTCGGTCTGCGCACTGACGGCTCCATTGGCAAGACTGCAACCCTCACCGGTTTCACCTTTGCAACCGCTGAATAATCAAGCATTATTCAAGCAATGACAAACATGGATTGATTTCTTGAATCGATCCGCTACACAAAAACAAAATTGCTCCCATCACCCATTTGGGTGGTGGGGGCCAAAGAAAAAAAGGAGAGCAATATGAAGAAGGTATTATCTTTCCTCGCAATGGCGCTTGCCCTTGTGTTACTTACAATCAATCCGGTTTCCGCTTTTTCTACGGGTGTTCTTGATGCCCCTGATTTTAAGCTTGACAGCGATGGTTTTGTGTACATTGAAAAGGAAACTAAAAACAACAACTTAAAACAAAAGATATTCTACGGAGAATACAACACCACACTCGAAGATGCAAAATACGAGTGGGTTATTCATAGCATCAGAGAGGGCTCTAACACAACTCTGACAAACGTTATGGATATTGCCAAGGATTACGAGGCAACCACCGGTCGCAAGGTTATGTTTGCTACCAACGGTGACTATTTCTATGCTACGGGCTCTAACGTTGATTCCTACGTTAACAACGGTATTGTAATCAGCAAGGGCAACATGGCACAAAAAAATTGTATTGGCTTTGACAACAACGGCAAGGTTGTAGTTGGCAGAATGACAGAGGTTGAAACACGTCTGGTCGTTTACAACAGCGACGGCCAACCGCAACAGTTCGAAATAAATAAATATAATCAACAACCCGCAATGGGCGAAATTGCAATTTATAACACTCCCGGCACCTACACAGTAGCAAATGCAGGCGTTATGATTGTAAAAACGAGCGCCGCAAACCTCAATCAGTATCCCGTATGGGGTACCGATTACACCATGACCGCGCCCGGTGTTCAAGACACCAAGAGCTTTAAGCTCAACAGCGGTCAGTTTGCAGTGGTTTACACCGCAGAACACAACGAGACCTTCTCCAAGCACGTTTTTGGCGAAGCGGTTGACCTCGTTGAAATTCCGGCAGGGAAGTACCAAGATTGCACATGGGTTATTGGCGGCTACGATGTTTTGGTAAACAACTATCAGGTAAACACCAACTGCCACACCGACAACAGCGGTAACGCAAACGCACCCAGAACCTTTATCGGCTTTAAAGAGGACGGCACCGGCTTCCTTTGTGTAGTCGACGGACGTCAATCCGGTTATTCCATTGGTATTACAGTCAACCAAGAGGCAGAGCTTGCAGCCGCCCTTGGCGCACAGTATGCACTTGAGCTTGATGGCGGCGGATCCTCTACCGTAATTCTCCGCGTCAACGATCAGCTTACTCTTCGCAACAAACCCTCTGACGGCTCTATGCGCGCCGTTTCCAACGCGCTCCTGCTTGTTGAAAAGGAAGTTGAAGAAGACACCACCCCCGATAACGGCAACAACGAAAACAACCCCGAGAGCAATGCCCCCACAACGCCTCCCACCCAAAATAATGGGGAAGAGGCAGGCGCAACCCAACCGGCTAAAAAGCCCGGCCCGTTTGCACAGTTCTTTATCAACATTTGGGAAGCTATTTGCAACTTCTTCAAAAATCTGTTTGGTAAAAAGTCCTAAATTCAGTCACCAAATAACAAATAAATAAAAAAAGGAGAAACAACCATGAAAAAAATCGTATCCCTCATTCTTTGCATGGCTATGCTTTTGTCTGCATGTCTCGTTTTTGCTTCCTGCAAGGGCAAGACCGGCGGCGGAGATGATATCAACTATGATATCGACCTGACACAGAAGCCTCAGCTCAACATCCTTATGCCGAACTCGGGTAAGAGCATTGATGCAGTTAACAACAGCTCCAATGCACTCCTGATCGAGCAACTCACCGGCTACAAGGCAACCTACACTCAGCTTCCCGCTGCAGATGCTGCCAAGGTTCTCAACACCGAGCTGATGGACAAAAAGCCTTATGATGCAATGAAGCTCACAAAGGATCAATTCAGCGACCTCGTTAACCAAGATCTTCTCGTTGACATCACCGATGCGCTTGAAGTATTTGCTCCCGATCTGCTTGCAAATATCTCCAAAGAGTCTTGGGAAGTTGTAACGGTTGACGGCAGAATTTACGGTATTCCCGAGCGCGCATCCAGCGACAACATCGAGAATCCCATTATTCTCAACTACGACCTCCTCCTTACCCTGAACCTTGACGTTCCCGAAACCCTTGACGAGTTCACCGCAGTTCTCAAGGCAATGACCGAGTATCTTGGCAAGCCCGCGCTTACCTTTGATAGATACACTCCCCTTGTTTTTGCAATCTCCTCTGCATTTGGCATTTACTCCTTCTGGCAAGAATATGAAGTAAATGGCGAAGAGCAGGTTCTCTTCTACATGAACGCTCCCAGATATGCTGAATACGTAGCATATATGCAAAGCCTCTACCAAGCGGGCTACATCGATCAAGAAGTTCCCACTCTCACCGCCTCCGATGCAGTTACCCGTTTTGTAAACGGCTTTAACAAAACCGCACAAGGCGCTAAGGCAGGTGCAGTTGCCGCTTCTCTTTGGAGTGTTTCCTCCATCGTAACCGGTCTGCAATCCAACGGCATCATCAGCGCAAATGAAGCAAGCGGAACCCTTGACAACCAACTTTGCTACGTTCGCTCCCTCAAGGCAAACGCAACTGATGCAGAAAAGGTTTACCGTAGCAGCGGTTACACCTACATCACCGCAATTCCTTACTACATGGCAGAAAACGCAGGCTATGCACTTGACTGGATGAACTCCAAGATCAAGGATACCGAAACCGAGGATAACTTCCGTCAAATGGTTCTTGGCGAAGAGGGCGTTCACTGGAACTACAGCCCCAGCGAGGGTTATTTCCCGATCGATCCTAAGTTCCAAGAAAAGGACGACGCAAGCTACTACATGACCGGTTCCAATGAAAACAAGTACACCGAATACTGGAAGGCAAGAGTTAGAAAGCAACCCGAGCTCTTTAGAGCATGGAGCGAGCTTATGGACGGTGCTGACACAGTAGGCGTTTACAACATTGTTGACTTTACTCCTCCCATTGAAGAATACTCTGCAAACCGTCAAAAGATGGAAGAGTATGCACAAGACCAATTCTTTATCATGCTCAAGGAAGGCACCAAGAACCTTGCTGAATACCTCAACAAGCTCAACACCCTCCAAGGCGGTAAAGAGGCTACCGACGCGATCAACGAGTGGTATAAAAACGTTTACACAAAATAATCCTTTTAAGGAGTAGACTATGCAAAAATTAGGCGTACAACAAGAGCGTTTAAGCTTGCCTGCCAAAATCAAAAAGCATAAGCAGTTAATTCCTTTCGTATTTCCCGCAATCATCTTTGCTTTGATTTTCTGCTATTTGCCTATGGCGGGTATCGTCATCGCCTTCAAGGATAATCCCAACTTTGTACGTTACGACGTATTTGAAGCGTTGAGAAGATCCGATTGGACGATGGAAAACTTTGAGAAAATATTCTCCGACCCCGAAATTCTCAGATACATTAAAAACACGCTGATCATTTCGGTAATGAAGATCGTTATTTTGTTCCCCCTGCCGGTAGTTCTTGCAATTATGATTACCGAGTTGCGCAGCAAGGGCTTTTCCAAGCTCGTTCAAGGCCTTGTATTTCTGCCTCACTTCTTCTCTTGGGTTGTTATCGTTGGTATTTTTAACAGTATCTTCGGTATGTACGGTCCCGTAAACAACTTGGCAGAAGCACTCGGCGGCGAAGCAGTTTACTTTATGGGTGAGCCCGGCTGGTTCCGTTGGCTGGTCGTTATTCTTTCCGGTTGGAAGGAGATCGGATACAGCTCCATTGTTTATATTTCGGCAATCATGTCTATTGACCCCGCTCTCTACGAGGCGGCAAAAATTGACGGTGCCGGCAAGTTTAAGCAGATTTGGAACATTACAATCCCCTCGATTATGCCTACCATTATCGTAATGCTGATCATTCGTATCGGTTACCTTATGGATGCAGGCTTTGAGCAGGTTTATGCAATGCTCAACTCCCTGACCAGAGAAACCGGCGAAATCATTGGCACATACGTTTACCGCCTCGGCTTTGGTAGTGCTTCCAGTGACTACGGCCTCTCTACGGCAGTAGGTCTGTTTAACGGTATTATCTCCTTGCTCTTGATTTTGGGAGCTAACTACTTTAGCAAAAAGAAAACAGGAAACGGAGTGTGGTAACGATGAAAAAATTGACTGTTAAAAACAACGGCAAGATCAGAGAAAATCCGATCTTTAACACCGTTAACATTATTCTGCTTGTCATCATTTCCTTGATTTGCTTCATGCCGTTTTTGAACGTAATATCTTCGGCTCTTTCTTCTGCCGGCTTTGATATTAACTTCACCCCCAAGGGATTTACATGGTTCAACTTTGAGCACGTATTTACAGACGCTGCATTTTGGAGAGCACTTGGTGTTTCCTTCTTTGTAGTTGTTGTGGGAACAGTACTCTCTGTTATGGTCATGTTCTCGGCGGCATATGCGCTTTCCAAAAAGGATTTCCCCTGCCGTCGCGGCATTATGGTGTTCTTCATTATCACCATGGTATTCTCCGGCGGTATGATCCCCAACTACATTGTAGTAAGAGAATTGGGACTTACCGGTAGCCCCTGGGCACTGATTTTGCCGTCGGTTGTTCAGGTCTACAACCTGATCCTCATTAAGAACTACCTTGAGAGCCTTCCTCCGGCGCTTGAAGAAGCTGCAGGCATTGACGGTGCAAACTCCTTGCAAATCATGTTCAAGGTGCTCCTGCCCGTGTCTATGCCTTGTGTAGCCAGCGTTAGCCTCTTTACTGCGGTTACCTTCTGGAACAACTACACCAGCGCATTGCTTTACTTGGGCACAAGCGAAAAGTGGTATCCTCTCTCCCTTTACATTCTTAACTATATTCAAACTCCCGCAGACGTGCTTGACACAAGTATGGCGGCGATCCAAAAGGCGAATATTGAGTCTGCAATGATTATTGTAAGTATTATTCCCATTTTGATCATTTACCCCTTCGTACTCAAGTACTTTACCAAGGGTGTTACCGTTGGTGCGGTTAAGGGATAATTATGACTATATGTGTAGATATGGGCGCAACCGAAATTAAGGTTGCGCCCATGAGAAAAAATGAAAACGAATACCTGCTTGGCAAAACCGAAAAGTTCCCAACCAACGCCGCTTTGGGCAAAGAGGGCATTACCGACGCACTTGCGCGCGCAATCGCATCTTTGATAGAGGCAGACGTTGACGGAATTGCCATTGCCTCGGCAGGTGATATTGATACAAAGACCTCGACCATTACCTACGCCACAGAGAACTTGCCCGGCATGATTGGGTTTGACTTTGCCGCGTTTTGCAAAGAGAACTTCCATTTGAGCGCAACGGCCATCAACGATGCGCACGCGGCGCTGATAGGCGAAATGGCTTACGGAGCAGGCAAGGAGTATGCCGACCTGCGCGTTTGCATGCTCACACTCGGCTCTGGCGTTGGCGGTGGCTATTTTGCAAACGGAGATATCGTATCGAACAAAGAGAACGATTTTGGCCGATTTGGTCACGTTTGCCTCGAAGAAGGCGGTAGACTTTGCACCTGCGGCAGACGCGGTTGCACCGAAATGTATCTTTCGGGCAGAGCAATCCACAAGGATGCACAGGCTATGGGAATAGACGGCCCGCACATTTTTGAAAGATACGCCGAGGGCAAAGAAGAAAACCTTCAATTTGTTAACACGTTGCGCAAAAATCTGCAACTTACCCTTGATAAGATCATGCAGATTTCTCCTTTTGACGTTTGCATCATTGGTGGCGGTGTTGCCGATTGGATGGGCGAGCATTTTTCCACCGTTATGGCAGATCTCGGCTATCCCATCGTTAAGGCTTCTCTTGGCAACAACGCAGGTATGGTTGGCGCATTTGCGCACTACCAAAAAATGCAACAAGCTTAAACAACAAAAATTCAACGATCAAACAAAGAAAAAACGATTGAAATGAAAACAGTTAAATCACAAGTAATTATATGCGGTGCCAGCCTTGGCGGCACACTTGCGACATACAGCGCTGCAAGCGAGGGCAAAAACGTTGTCCACCTTGAGAGCACAAAGTGGATCGGCGGTCAGCTGACCTCTCAGGCAGTTCCGCCGGATGAGCATCCTTGGATCGAGGATCAAGGCTGCACCCAAACCTACCGTGCATACAGAGAAAAGGTGCGCGACCATTTTCGCAACCTTGAGGGCTTTTCCCAAGCGGTAAAGGACGAAAAGTTCTTTTGCCCCGGAGCCTCCGAGGTAAGCTTTGTTGCTCATCCTCCCAAGCTTGCACTTTCTATTCTTGAAGATATGCTCGCTCCTTTTGTTAAGGCGGGCAATCTCAAAATCTTTACCGAGGTGACCTTCCTTGAGTGTCTCACCGAAGGTGATGACATTACCGGCGTTATTTACGAGGTGAATGGCGAGGAGGTAAAGTTTGAAGGAGAATACTATCTTGACGGAACCGACATTGGCGACCTGATCAAAAAGAGCGGTGCAGAATACCGCGTAGGTGCCGAGAGCCGCGAGGAGACCGGCGAGGAGGATGCGCCTCTTGTAGCCGACCCCGAGGATATGCAGTCGTATATTTACTCCGCTTGTATCGAGAACAGACGCGAGGGTGACTACACCATCGAAAAGCCTGAGCTTTACGATTATTTTGCATCTATGGTTACTCCTTACGATGCTGACCGCAAGCTCTTTTCTATGATCGGTCCCAACTCCTCCACCGGCAAGGCAAAGCAGTTTGCAATGTTCCCGGGTGAGTTTATGGAGGACGGCAGAGAGCCTTTCCCGCTATTCCCCTACAGACGTATCGTATGCTCTGATTTGTACACCGACGGCAGCCAACCCTATGACGTAACACTCATCAACTGGCCGCAAAACGATTTCTTCTTTGGCAATCTCTTTGATTGTGAGGATGCAGAGCACAACAAATATCTTGCAAAGCAATACACACTCTCCTTTGTTTATTGGCTGCAGACCGAGGCTCCGCGCTACGATGGCGGAAAGGGTTACCCCTACTTTAGACTCGCAACCGAATATTTGGGCACCGAGGACGGCCTTTCGATGGCTCCTTACGTAAGAGAATCGCGCCGCATCAAGGCAAAATTCACCATTACCGAAACCGACGTATGCAATGCAGAAAGATGCCGTTTTCCCGATAGCGTAGGCGTTGGCAGTTATCCCATTGACCTGCACATTACCCACAAGACCCACACCTTCTTCTACAAGCCCTCCAACAGATTTACCATTCCGCTTGGTGCAATGATCCCCGAGAGAATGACAAATCTGATCCCCGCTTGCAAAAACATCGGCTCCACCCACTTGACAAACGGATGCTACCGACTCCACCCCGTAGAGTGGAACGTTGGAGAGGCGGCAGGTTATCTTGCCTCCTTTGCAATCGATCGCGGTGTAAGACCCGTAGACGTTTGGCAAGACTGTGAGCTGTTTGCAGACTTTGCAAAGCACCTTGAAGAAAGAGGTATTCAAAGATATTGGAACGAGCAACCCATTGTTGACGGAACCTACGTTCGTCCCCAATACCGCAAGGCATATTCTTGATTTTTGCCTAATAAAAGAAGAGCACGCATCCGGGATGCGTGCTCTTTTTGTATTGCGTTGATTACATCAATTTGAGGTAGAGCTCTTTGATCTCTTCTACGCTGGTTTCGCGGGGGTTGCCGGGGCGGCAAGCGTCTGCGAATGCGGACTCGGAGAGGAAGTCGAGGTCCTCTGCCTTAACGATTTCCTTAAGGTCAGCGGGGATTCCTACGTCGAGGGAGAGCTGCTTAACTGCGTTAATTGCAGCTGCGCGAGCTTCTTCAAGGGTCATATCCGCAACGCCTTGAACGCCCATAGCTACAGCGATGTCTCTGTACTTTTCACCGGTTGCGGGAGCGTTGTACTCCATAACGGTGGGCAGGATGATTGCGTTTGCAACACCGTGAGGGGTATCGTAAAGCGCGCCGAGGGGGTGAGCCATCGAGTGAACGATGCCAAGACCTACGTTGGAGAAGCCCATGCCTGCGATGTATTGACCGAGTGCCATACCTTCGCGACCTTCGTTGGTGTTTGCAACTGCACCGCGCAGGCTCTTTGCAATGAGTTCGATTGCCTTAATGTGGAACATATCGCTCATTTCCCAAGCGCCCTTGGTGATATAACCTTCAATTGCGTGGGTGAGGGCATCCATACCGGTAGCGGCGGTCAGGCCCTTGGGCATGGTAGCCATCATATCGGGGTCAACAACAGCTACTACGGGAATGTCATGAACGTCTACGCATACCATCTTGCGGTTGTTTTGCGCATCGGTGATAACGTAGTTGATGGTAACCTCTGCAGCGGTACCTGCGGTGGTGGGAACAGCGATGATGGGGGTGCATTTATTCTTGGTGGGAGCAACGCCTTCGAGGCTTCTTACATCAGCGAACTCGGGGTTGGTGATAATGATGCCGATAGCCTTTGCGGTGTCCATAGAGGAACCGCCGCCGATAGCAACGATGCAGTCAGCACCGCTTGCCTTGAAAGCTGCAACGCCGTTTTGAACGTTCTCAATGGTGGGGTTGGGTTTGATGTCGCTGAAGATCTCGTAGGGGATGTTTGCGGCATCCAGAACGTCGGTTACCTTTTTGGTAACGCCAAACTTAATGAGGTCGGGGTCGGAGCATACAAAGGCTTTTTTGAAGCCTCTTGCCAAAATCTCCGGAGCGATTTCTTGAATCGCGCCTTTACCGTGATAACTGGTTTCGTTGAGTACAAATCTTGCCATTTTCAATTCTCCTTTATTTCTGTATTTTTTCTTTGTTAAAAAAATAACAACTTCGCTTTTATTATATCACACTCTTTTGAAAAAATCAAGAGCTTTTTTTATTTTTTCGTTTATAGCAATAAAAAAGGCGAATCAAGCACTCTCCGTTTGACCCACCATTATTTAGTATACCACACTTTTTCCCTTTTGTAAAGAGAAAAATAAGCAAAATGCACAATTTCTGCTATTTATACAAAAAATAACTGTTTATTTCTTACAACTTGCCATATTGACGAGAGCGAAAAAATGTGGTATAATGAAGACACCAAA